>JAGVKR010000155.1 GCA_020050375.1 Planctomycetales bacterium | reverse complement strand
GGGGCTTGTTTATGGCGCGAGTCACAGACGAGCGCTTCGGCGCTCCGCGAAATCTCGCTCGATCAATTCAGCGACGCTTGCAATGCCTGCCGGCAGCGACAACTCAGCGTCAGTCCAGCCGCTTGTCTCCCCGCTTCGGAATCGGCAATGTCCGCACGTTCTTGTCTTCGATGCCGTCGAGCAGCAGGTTGGCGATGATCGGCTCGGAATCCTTCATCGTGACCCAGACGATCTGGTCGAATTCTCCCTCAGCTTTCCCTCGCAGCTTCGAGCCCCCGCCGGTTGTCGCCAGCATGATGTAGTCGCGGCCATTGCGCTCGAACCGTGCGTAGTTGTGGACGTGGCCGGCGAAGACCGTGGCCTTGCGCTCGCCCAGCGCCTGCTCGATCGCAGCCCAACCCGTTTCGCCGGGATCGTCGTTGGCGTAGACCCACGCCGGCTTGTGGAGGAAGACGAACGTCCATCGCACGTCCTGGTTGCGGGCCAGCACGTCGGCGAACCACTTCTGCTGCTCTTCGCTGAACCGGTAGGGTTTGCTCCGGGGCGGGTCTTCGCTGTTGAGGCCGACGAAGAGCGTGTCGTGATACCGGAACTCGAAATAGGTCCGGCCGAATTTTCGCTTCCAGTTATCGACCATGCCCGGGTTTCCCAGGTCGTGATTGCCCGGGACGTAGAAAAAGGGCATCTGCAACTGCTGCACCTTTCCCTGGAACTCGGCCCATTCCAGCGCCCATTGCCCGTTGTCTTCGCTCCCCCCTTCGATCAGGTCGCCCACCGAGATCACGAATTCGGGCTGGAGCAGGTTGATCTTCCGGACGGCCTCGGCGAAGACGCCCGGTCGATGCCCGCCTGTGCGATCGGTGACGATCGCGAACTGGAAGTTGCGCTCTTTGTTGTTGAGCTCAAGACCCGTCCAGGGATTTTTTTCTTCGACACGAATCTGCATCGGTGCGGCGGGGGATGTCCCCGTCGGCGCGTTGGCTGGGGCTCGATTGGCCGACAAGACCGCTGCCAATCCCGCAAGACCCAACGCCACCAGACCAATCATGAGTCGCTGCATGTTCGTCTCCCCAGAGGGCTTCACCGGCCAGTCGGTTCTCACGCGTGGCAGCGTACTATAGCCGCCGGCGCGATGCAACGCCGGGGGACACGCTGCCGGGCGGCCGGGGCCAACCAGCCGGAGCCAGGCGCGGCAGGAATGACGAATGTCGAAATTCAAATGACGAAGGAAAGTCAAAAGACAAAACTCAAAATGCCGACCGCGTCTTTTTCCTTTTGTCTTTCCTTCGACATTTGCCTTTCGAGCTTCAACGAGCCTTGGCGTCGATTCGGTCTTGAGTTACGACACCAGCATCCCCTTCAAAAACACCGCCTCGACGGAACCCGGAAACGTCACTCCCTCAAAGGGAGACCAGCCGCATTTGGTTTTCAAGTCTTCGCGGCGGATTGTCGTCGGTTGGGTCAGGTTGAGGACTGTCAGTGAGGCGGTGTATCCCGGCTCGATCCGGCCGAACTTGCGGGGAGCCGTGTACGGATTGACGAACTCCCCCGGTTTGACCGAGCAGAACCGGGAAACCTGCTGGGGCATGAAGCCCTGTTCGACGAGCAGCCAGGTCACAAACGCTCCGTAGGTGTCGAGGTGCGGCTGCCCGGAGATCCCCCGCGCCTTTTCTTCGAGCGTGTGCGGCGCGTGATCGGTGGCGAGGTAGTCGAGCGTCCCATCGCGGAGGGCCGCGAGCATCGCCTGGCGATCGGCCTCAGCGCGCAGCGGCGGATTCATCTGCATCCAGCCGCGGTTGGAATCGGTGATGTCGCCCGTGCTGTAATACAAATGATGCGGCGTCACTTCGCACGTCACGTGCAGTCCTTTGGCGCGGGCCGCGCGAATCAGCGGCAGTCCCTCACCGACGGAGTAGTGGCACAGCTTGCCGCGCAAAGCGTACTTTTCGATCATCATCAGAGCGAAGCGCGTGGCCGAGACTTCACACTCCGGTGGACGGCGCTGTTCGTGCGTCGGGGCCTGTTTGTGCGCTTCGAGCAGCAGCGGATCTTCGCAGTGGAAGCTGACGTCGCAGCCGCGATAATGAGCCAGCGCCCGGTCGAGTTGCTCGAGCGTCGTGAAGAACAGATCGCCGACGCTGTGCCCCATGTACACTTTGTAGGGGGCGGGAAACGACAGGGGGCGGGTTTCGGGGCCGATGCCGGCGTAGAGCGTCACCTGGATCGGCACGTTGCGGCGGCGAAGATGGTCCATCTTGCCGCGGTACGTCGCGTCGTCAACCGGCGCGACGCGGTTATTGGGCATATCGGCGACGTGGACGACGCCGCCGTGAACGGCCGCCTGCGCTGCGGTTGTGAAGTCTTCCTTGTACGTCTCGGCTTCGCTCACGTCATCGCGGGCATGGATGTGGATGTCTCCCATCCCGGCGAAAATCAGGCAATCGTCGGCGTAGAAATGATCGGGGGAACCCAGTGAATCCCCGACGGCGACAATCCTCTCCCCTTCAATTCGCACTTGTCCGGAACGAACTCCGTCTGGGCCGACCAGTTGCCCGGCGATAATCATGTTGCTCCTTCAATTCCGCAATAGATCGCGTAACAGCCGCCCCGATTCTATCACGTGCCGCGCGATGTGCCGACGATCCGGGGCGATTTGTCGATGGAGAATGAATTTGGGATCGATCGCAGGGAATTGCGGTTACGGCGGATGAAGCGGATACGCGCGGATACGTTTCTCGCAGCATTCCTTTCCCTCGACGCAACAATTTGGGGGTGGAATCGCAGCCGGCAAAACACTCCGCGCAGCAGAATGGTTGACTGGCGTACAGTATGTGGATAAGATGTCAATTGTCTATGGAATCTCCGGGCTTTTCCCGCATCGGCATGACAAAGGAGTCTGACCATGCCCCTCGTCCTCGATCCCGAAGTTGACGCCGCGTCCGACAATCCGTTCCAATCCGAAGCGTTAGCGCGGGAACGCCTGGGGAGAGGGCGCTCCCGCGCTAACGCGCTAACGCATCGGGTTGAGATTCCGGGCACGCCCGACGAGCCAGAGGCACTGCGGGACATTCTGCATTCGGTCCTCGCACAGCGGGGGATTCACATTTCCGCCTGATCCTGCCCAAAGATCGTGGCACGGTCGATGTCTCCGCCAGGGCGGTTCAGCGATCGCGGGGCCATTGCGATGGCTCGAAATGGCGGCTGAGGGTTCGGACGCGGTGGACCTGGAAGGCGACGATCCAGCCGATCACCGCCAGCGCGCTCGCGAAGATGACCGGGTAATGCGGTTGACTGGTCGGATCGTTCCGCAGATACAACAGCAGCGCAAACGACGCCAGGCTGCTGACGACCGAGACGACGACAAGCCGCACGCTGAACCACAATCCCGCGGCGGTGACGATCAGCGGGTAGCCAATCATGAGCGGCCCGATGTCGTCCTCAGCGAGGTTCAGGACGACCATCAGCAGGAGCGGGTCGGAAACGGCCCAGGCGAATTTCGCCAGTTCTTCCGTCTGCGGCCGTCGGAGCAACGACTGAAAGACGAAAGCCAATCCCATCCAGAAGG
>JAGVKR010000425.1 GCA_020050375.1 Planctomycetales bacterium | reverse complement strand
TGGCGACGGTTCGGCCGCTGCTCGATCGCGTCCGGTGCCGGCCTCCCGCTCCGCAAATGAAAGCCGGCAGCCTCTCGGGAGGCAACCAGCAGAAAGTGGTGCTCGCCAAGTGGCTGCTCGGTCCGATGCGAGTCCTGATCCTTGAAGAGCCAACGCGGGGAATGGATGTCGGCGCGAAGGACGAGATCATGCAGCTTGTGCGGGAAGCGAAAGAGCAGGGGACGGCGGTGATCCTGGCGACGACCGAGCCCGAGCTGGCGCTCGCCCATGCCGACCGAATCCTCATCTTCCGCCGCGGCCGGATCACGCACGAGCTGGCGGGTGAAACCGTCGATAAATCGGCGCTGCTGCGGTACGCGTAGAGACAGCAGGAGGGAGTCCTGCCCGCTGAACGCCATGCCAAGCTGTCACCCCCGCCCGGCTGACGAAGCCTGCCACGAATCGAACGCTCCCTGATCGGGTTCGCAGCTCTCCGTTTTTCTATCTCCCCGTCTCCCCGTCTCTCTATCTCTCTATCTCTCTATCTCTCTATCTCTCTATCTCTCTATCTCTCTATCTCTTCAACTTTTCGCGGACAGCCGCTCGACGAGTGATCGCTTCAGGGGGCTGACGCCCCCCGCTCGCCGGGTTCAGCGGCGCAGGGCCGGGTGCTTGAGGGAGAGCCACTTGCCGTTCTCGTGGCTGCTGGCGACGCATTGCTGGATGAAATTCATCCCGTCGACGCCGTCGGCCACGTTGGGGTAAATCGTGTCGATGTGCGAGAACTTTTCGCCGCTCGCCCGTTTCACCATATCGTCGTAGGCGAAGCGGTAGACGTTGGCGAACGCTTCGAAGAACGCTTCCGGGTGCCCGGCGGGGAGCCGGCAGGCGGCTTTGCCCGACTCGTTGAGGTGCGGCGCATTCGGGTCGCGCGTGTAGAGCGCGTGCGGCTGGCCGTTGCGGCGGACCGTCATCACGTTCGGCTCTTCCTGTCGCCAGGCGATGGCTCCCTTCGTGCCGTCGATCTCGATGAACAAGTCGTTCTCTCGACCGTGCGAAATCTGGCTGGCGGTGACGCTCCCCAGCGCTCCGTTCTCGAAGCGGATGACGGCGTGACCGTAGTCGTCGAGTTGCCGGCCCGGCTCGAAAATCTTCAGGTGGCACGACACTTCGGATGGGATCAGCCCGGTCATGTAGCGGGCGAGGTTGTAGGCGTGGGTGCCAATGTCGCCGAAGGAACCGGCGGCCCCCGACTTGCCGGGGTCGGTGCGCCAGGCGGCCTGCTTCTGTCCCCCGGTTTCGATCCGCGACCGCAACCAACCCTGCAGGTAGTTCGAGCGGATCGCCTGAATCTCACCCAGCTCCCCGGCGAGAATCATCTGTCGGGCGTGACGGACGAGCGGATATCCGGTGTAATTGTGCGTGAGGGCGAACACCACCTGCGATTTCTTCACGAGCTCGCACAGCTCTTCAGACTGTTTGAGATCGAACGTCATCGGCTTGTCGCAGATGACGTTGAATCCGGCGCTGAGGGCCGCCTTGGCGATGGGAAAGTGCGTGTGGTTGGGGGTGGCGATCGTGATGAAGTCCACCCGCTTGTCTGCGGGTAGCGCGGCTTCTTTCTCGATCAGCTCTGCATACGAACCGTAAGCCCGTTCGGGGAGAATGTCGTAATCGGGAGCCGAGGCCTTGGCCTTCGCCGGGTCGGAGGAGAGCGCGCCGGCCACGAGCGCGGCCCGATTGTCGAGGACGGCGGCCGTGGCGTGGACGCGGCCGATGAAGGAGCCCTGGCCTCCCCCGACCAGCGCCATTCGCAATTTCCGATTGAGTTTTCCGTTGGTGGCCATGCGCGCAGTTCTTTCCAGTGGCAGGTGTTCGGGAGATTTTGGAAAAGAATAACCCTGCCCCCGGCCAAACACAACCGACTCGACGGCGGCGTATCGCGGCCAATCCCCCCCGTTTCCGGCGGGAATTCCGCCAAAATCGGGGCTAGCCGCAGATTGAAAAAGCGGATAAAGTTAAGCCGTCCACTCTCTCCCACTTCGTAGCTGAAAGGAACCTGACATGCGTGCCTCCATTTCCGACAGTCGCGTGGTGTGGTTGGTGGGAGGGCTGCTGGCAGGGTTGGGCGTCGCCTATTTCTGGCCGCACGAGCCGGCCTATGCAACGACGGCCGACCGCGACGCCAATTTCGCGATGATCACCATTCCGGTCGGGACCTCGGCGGCGGGGATCAACGACCCGATGGACGGGGTCTTCATCCTCGACTTTCTCACCGGCCAGCTCAAGGGGGCCGTGCTCAACCGCCAGCGGGGAACGTTCGCGTCGCTGTACTATCGCGACCTCGCCAAGGATTTTGACGTCGATCCGCAGGGAACTCCGCACTACGCCCTGGCCAGTGGTTATGCCCAGGTCGCCGGTCAGCGCGGCAAGACATTCGCCTCGGGGGTTCTCTATGTCGCCGAGCTCTCTTAGGGCAGCCTCAAGGCGTATGCCTTCCCCTGGAACGAAGCGCCTCGCACGGCTCCGATCACGTACGAGATGGTGGGGCTCGACCAATTCCTGTGGCGGCAGCCGACGAAGAAGGACAAGTAGGCGGCGGAGGGGAAGATGGAGAGATAGAGAGTGAGGGAGTGGAAGAGAGTTCCGACGGAAATCTCTCTGTCTCCGTTTCTCATTCTCACTGTCCTCATACTTCATTCGCTCAAGCCTCAGGTCTCACGCCTCAAGCCGGACGTGTCGCCTGCCCCAGCGCGACGCGCAAGGCCGTGAGCCCGATCTCGCCGATCTGCCGGGCCGGGTTCTGCCAGAGCATGGGGTTCAGCAGCTCCAGCGACACGAACCCGGCATAACCGATTTGACGCAGGTGATCGAACACCGGCTGCAGGCGGAAGTCGCCGTCTCCCGGCAGGATCCGGTCGGCGTCG
>JAGVKR010000392.1 GCA_020050375.1 Planctomycetales bacterium | reverse complement strand
TGCCTGCCACGTCTCTGCCGCACGAATTGCTCCCCATCAGCACCTCGACTGCCATAATGGCCTGTCAGCGAATCCCGAGCCGAACAGTATTGGGACAGGGGGCATCGGCATCCACGACTACTTCTTTACTTTCAGGTGACTCGCGTCATGAATGTGCGCACGGCGCGAGGATTTCGATCAACGAAATTGGATTGACCACGGAATACACCGAAGACACGGAAGAAATACAAGACGGAGGAAATACAAGAAAGTGGCGAAGATGATCTGTTCGCTTTCCGCCGTCTTTTTCCGTGTGTTCTGTGTATTCCGTGGTTCCTCTTCTTCATTCTTCAGCGTGTGAACGGCTTGTCGTTGTTCTCCTTGAGAAAGCCTGCCCTATGGCGGTGTTCTGATTGGTCCCGTGCGATGGCCCCTGCGAAAGGTGTTCAATGACTGGTCCGTTGCTGATTTCCGCCGTTCTGCTGCTCGGGGCGCATGCGCCCGCCGTCGATCTGACGGGTACGGTGGTGGACGCTGCCGACAAGCCGCTGCTCGGCGCGCACATTTTCATTGAGACGGCCCGGCCGCGGCAGGGGACGAACCCGCTTTGTCCCTCGTGCTATCCCGACTGCATCAAGCGGACGCAAACCGATGCGGCGGGGAAGTTCACGTTGCCGAAACTCGACGCGGAGTTGGTTTTTCGCGTGCTCGTCGTCGCCGAGGGGTTCCAGCCGACGCTCGTCCCGAACGTCGATCCGCTCCGCGCGCCGCTGGCCGCGAAACTATCGCCGTTTCCTGAAATGCTCGACCCGCGGCACACGCTCCGCGGGCGGGTGATCGACACGAAGGGGAAACCGATCGTCGGCGCGACGGTCGAGCCGTTCGGCGCGAAAGTGGGCGAGCGTCGCTGGTGGGGGACGCTGAAAGGGGTCGACGCGCTGGCAGTGACCAATCTGCGGGGGGAGTTCGTGATCACGAGCGTCGACGCCGACATCGCCCTCGATGTGCGGGCCGGGGGGGCGCGAGCAAGCCAAGCGAAACTTCGACCTGCTCTCCGTCGGCAAAGAGCACGAGCTGGTGCTGCAGGCGGGGGCTGACATTCGCGGCCGGATTGTGAAGGACGGAAAGCCGGTGCCGGGAATTTCTGTCGGGCTCGTGCAGGTCGACCGCGGAATTGAAAATTTTGTCGGGCAGATGGAAACGGGGACGAACGAAACCGGAGAATTCGAGTTCCGCCACATGCCGCCGGGCGAAGACTATTATCTCTACACGCACATGAAGGGGAGCGAAAACCGGGGGACACTGCAGATCCATCAGTTGCACGCAGGGCGCGATCGCAGCATTGTCGAAGCGGGCGATTTGACGCTCGAACCGGCGTATCGGCTGGCGGGGCGGGTGATTTCCACAGACGGCAAGTCGATTCCCAAAGGGGTGCGGCTCATGCTGACCCGCGAGCTGGCCTGGGACCATCAGAACGTCCCGCTGGATGCCGAAGGACGGTTCACCTTCGACGGAGTTCCCGAGGAAGGTGTCACCTTCATTCTTCGCGTGCCGGGTTATCGACTGGCGGCCAAGGGGAATCGACTCCAGCGCGACATCAACGGCGGCCTGGCGGTCTATGTCGACAAGAACCGCGACGACATCGAAATCTACGTCGAACCCGACCCGTCGGCACCGAAGCCCAAGGGGACGCCGGCGACGTAGGGTTTTGGCTCAGTACCGCAGCACGGCGGCAATTCGCTGGTGGATGTCGAGGGCCCCCGGTTCGTAGAAGAACACTTCGCCGCCGTTGGCGAGGACGCTTTCGATCGCTTCGTCGACGGCGTCGTCCAGAGCCGCAGCGCCCTTGCCGGTGTAGGGGAGCAATCGGTCTCCCAGCGGGGAAAGGTCGGCGGGGTGCTCGAAGCCGGTCTCGACCAGCAGGATCTGGCAGCGTTTCTCGAACGCGGCCCGCCAGACCTGATCGATCCCCGAGGCGTGCCGGTTGGCGCTGACCGCTTCGCTCAGGCGGACGAGGGCCCGCGTGCGTCGTGCCGTCGAACCGGATTTGAAGACCGGCCAGACGAGCTTCCCGAGCTCACTGGGAGACGGGTTGTCGTAGCTCCCGGCGACGAAGCCGACGATCGACTCGGCGTCCCGGGTCATCTCCTGGAAGAACGCGAGATACCTTTCGACCCCCACGACAACGAGCGGCAGGTGCTCTTCTTTTTGAATCGCCGCGAGGGCCTCGTCGACTTTGCGGAAGAACTGACGATGGGCGTCGTCGCGGACGGCCGATCGGTTGATCCCCTGACCCCCCGGCAGCCGTATCGCTCCACCGGGCCCCTTGTGCGTCATGGGAAAGGGCTTTTGCCGGATTTCGGTGAGCAGGTTGGTCGAAGCCTCGAAGAGGCGGGCGGGCTTCTCGGTCAGCACGAGAGCGCGATAGCGCGGGGCCCGATTGAGGGTGAAGACCAGGTCGCGCGTGGCGAACGAGGCGTCGATGGCGACGCGGGCCTTCACCTTGAACGGCAGAGAGACGATCTCGGCCACGTCGCGGCTGGCGAACAAGGCGAGCCCATCGAGCGCGTGCTCCCAATCGACCTGGCTGATGAGCTTGTTGAGGTTCTTGACGAGCGCCGCCACTTCGCGCTTCTTGAACTCTTTGTTGAGTCGCTTCAATCCCTGCGCCACGAGGTTTTTCACCACAATCCGGTCGCGCTTGTTCGCCGGAGCCGTCCGATGTGTCGGGGCCAGCACCGAAATCGAGGGGTAGTCGTGGTGTTTCTGAAGCTGTTTGAGAGCGGCGGCGCAGATCATGGGGGGCTCGGCTTTCGTGGGAGATCACAGTTGAGAGTTGACCCGGCAGAATAACCGACGCACGAACACACTACAACGGACGCAACTTGTCTCCCGTTTTGAGTTTTGTCTTTTTGACTTTTCTTAGACATTTGTATTTCGGGCTTCGGGCTTGTCCGGCCGCGGTTTGGTCGTGAAAGCGGAGAAATCCAAAAATCAAATGTCCAGGGAAATCCGAAAGCTCAAAAATACAAAATGAGAGGCGTCGTCAGAAAATGATCTTCCCTCGCAGTCCCGTCACGAACGCCGTGTCGGCGGCGCGTTGGCCGGGGTTGATCACCTGCACGTCGGCGGTCAGGCGGAACCACTTCGTCACGGCGGCGTCGTAGTACAGCTCGCACCCTTGCTCGTCGCGCATCGGAAAGGCCTGTTTGAGGGCCGAACTGGTGCCGAGATGGTAATACGCGATGCCGAACGAATCGTACGGGCGGCGGGAAAGGGGACTCATCCCCGAGAGCCCCGCATTGAGAAACCAGCGGATCGGGTTCGGGTCGCCGTCCGACATTCCGATGTTGCCGAACACGCCCCAGCCGCGCCGGGAATTATCGGGATCGACGACGAGAAGCTGGTCGATCCATGCTCATGAAGCGGTCGGTTCCGTATCCCCCCATAAAGGGGTGGATATTCACCCCGTCGGGCGTGTTGATCTTTCCCAGCGTAACGACGAAGTCGTCAGTCAGATACTGCTGAAACTGCACGTTGGTGAGGGCGTTCGCCGTGCCGTTCGGTTGCGGGAAGTACAACGCGAAATCTGGGGCCAAGAGCGCCCCGACGTCGGCGTTGATGCTCTCTCCCGTTCGCGTTTCGCCGTGCAGGTTCACATAGAACCCTTCCCAGCCGAGCAGCTTCTCCCCCTCGATGACGGCGAAATAGTCGAGCTTGAGCCCGTAGTGGAACGTTTCGTTCAGTCCCCCCGCGGCGATCCCCTGATAGAACTGCGTGATGTTTGTTTTGAAGCTGATCCCGTCTTCACGCAGCGTCGAGCGAGCCCCGAACCAGTCGCCCGTCACGCCGTAATCGCGCGGTTTCGGCGCGTCGGTTTTGGTCGATTCGGCAGAAAAATCTGCGGAAGAATCGCGATCTTCGAGAAATGGCGGAGTGAGCAGCGGCAGCTCACCGGCGGGCAGGCTGTCACCGGGCATACCGGGGAGGATCTCCGGATCCTGCCCGTGTGTGGCCGGCGGAAGCGCGAGGAGCCACAGGATCAAGGCGACCGCGGCGCTGGGGAGGGCAATCAACCGCGACATACCGTGGTTCCCCAACCGGCGATCAGCCTCACAACCTGACCAGGAGGCGGACGAGGAGCCTTCCGCGCGTTCGGGTCAATCCGGTCTTCCCGGTTGTATCGACAGGATCGCCCCGACTTCATCATATAAATCCGCAATCGTGGAATGGAGTAGCGACGCACACTGGACAGCCCGGCAGAAAAACGCAAAAATAGCGGATCGCGGCAGCCCGGCTGGTGAAAACAGCCGGGCTGCTCGTCCTGTTAGTGCCGGGCGCATAGCTCAGTTGGTTAGAGCGCAGCCCTGATAAGGCTGAGGTCCTTGGTTCGAATCCAAGTGCGCCCAATTGGGCAGAGCGCCAGGGGACAGGTGGCAGGAGTCAGAGTGAAACTGATTTCTGGTGGCTGTCTCCAGATCCCTGCCCCCTGTTCACGGGGACGTAGCTCAGCTGGGAGAGCGCCGCTTTTGCAAGGCGGAGGTCGCCGGTTCGATCCCGGTCGTCTCCATTGTTCTATTCGAGATGTTTTGAGTCCGCAAACCCGTGATTTTGCGTAATTTGCGTCGTCTGCGGGGCGCTCTCGGCTTGGTCCTTGTGGTCAGCCGGCGGCGAATCCGGTTCTTCCCCGAATCTTTGAAAAACGATAGAAAGTTGCTTGACGATCTAGGGCGGGGTTCGTAGGATGCCCCTCTCACACATTGCTCGCGGCGAACGCCAAAAGAGGGTCGTTCAGGACGCAGGCAGTCGGCACCAAACGGTGGTTTGAAGCGGTTTCGCGGTTCGCCTGCGGCATTGTTCTGCCGGTGGAGTCTCGGGTCCGCTTCAGCCCATCAGGGCTTGGTGCCGCAAGATGTCGTCCGAAAGGTCGAGTGTCTTGCGGCTTTGTTCTTTGACAATTTGGTAGCGGCAAGAGTGGCATCTTATATCTCGATGCGCAATGAAGCTGACTTACGTCAGCGTCGAAGCGTGTCAGAATAAAAACTCTTAGAAGCATGGCGAGTTACACAGCTCTGTCGGCTCCTTGGTGAGCGCAGAGTGGTAGCACGTGTTTTCGGTCGGCGAAGCAAAGCAAAGTTTGGGCTTTGTCTCGTCGGTCGCGAACCAATGATCATTGTGGTCAAGCTACTAAGGGCGTGTGGAGGATGTCTAGGCGCTAGAAGGCGATGAAGGGCGTGGTAGGCTGCGATAAGCTTGGGGAAGCCGTCAAGCAGGCGTTGATCCCGAGATTCCCGAATGATCATGCACCCAATCCATAAGTGTATGAGGCCAACGCGGTCAACTGAAACATCTAAGTAGCCGCAGGAAAGGAAAGAAAACTCGACTTCCCCAGTAGCGGCGAGCGAAAAGGAAGATAGCCTAAACCGTCGAGCTTGCTCGGCGGGGTCGTGGGGCATTTCGGTTAAGAGTTACAAAACGGCTTGTTAGCAGAATCCGATGGAAAGCGGAACCGTAGCGGGTGACAGTCCCGTATGCGACGACAAGTTGTCTCTTGAAGTGTACCCGAGTAAAACCAGTCACGTGGAACCTGGTTTGAATCAGGGAGGTCCATCTCCCAAGGCTAAGTACTCTCTAGCGACCGATAGTGAACTAGTAGCGCGAGCGAAAGATGGGAAGAACCCCTGTTAGGGGAGGATACTGAACCTGAAACCACATGCCTACAAGCGGTCGGAGCCCTATGTGTTTACACAGGGTGACGGCGTGCCTTTTGCATAATGATCCGACGACTTACCTTCATTGGCTTGGTTAAGGCCTTACGGGCCGTAGCCACAGGGAAACCGAGTCTGAATAGGGCGAATATGTCAATGGGGGTAGACGCGAAACCCGGTGATCTACTCATGGGCAGGTTGAAGCGCGGGTAAGACTGCGTGGAGGACCGAACTCACTAGTATTGAAAAACTAGGGGATGACCTGTGAGGAGGAGTAAAAGTCTAATCAAACCGGGAGATATCTCGTTCTCTTCGAAATAGCTCTAGGGCTAGCCTTGAGTCACTACGCTGTGGGGGTAGAGATACTGAATTCGCTTGGAGGCCTACCCGGCTATCCTGCGGAGCCAAACTCCGAATACCACAGCGACTAACTCGGGAGACAGTCCCTGAGGGATAAGCTTCAGGGTCGAGAGGGAAACAACCCAGATCGCCTGCTAAGGCCCCAAAGTTTTGCCTAGTCAAAAAGGATGTCAAGGCACAGTGACAGCCAGGATGTTGGCTTAGAAGCAGCCACCATTTAAAAAGTGCGTAACAGCTTACTGGTCGAGTGCTTTAACACCAATAATGATCGGGAGTCAGCAAAACGCCGAAGCAGCGGGTGCAACCAGATCGCAAGTGAAGGTTGCGCGGTAGAAGAGCGTTCCAGAGCAGATACAAGCCGTACCGTAAGGAGCGGTGATGGGTTCTGGAAGTGATTATGTCGGAATGAGTAACGATCAGACAGGTGAGAATCCTGTCCGCCGAATGCCTAAGGTTTCCTGGGGAAGGTAAATCCGCCCAGGGTTAGCCGGTCCCTTAGTCGAGGCCGAAAGGCGTAGACGATGGATAGCAGGTTAATATTCCTGCGCCGCTGATGAATACCGACGGGGGGACATTGTCCGAACCGTGAGCGGGCGGCTAGAAGTGCCCGTGGACCAGTCTGAAGTAGTGGTTGGAAAATCCGCCACGACATCCGAGGGCTGGGCCTGAGTGCAATTACGATCACGAAATCACAAGCAGGACAATCCAGAAAAGCCTCTAAGGGTCACGTCATCAGCGACCGTACTAAAACTGACACAGGTAGGCGAGGCGCGTAGCCTCAGGCGCTCGGGAGAACGCTGGTTAAGGAACTCTGCAAATTGACCCCGTAACTTCGGGAGAAGGGGTGCCTGCTGGGGTGCAAGCCTCGGCAGGTCACAGTAAATCGGCTCTAGCGACTGTTTACTAAAAACACAGGACTCTGCGAACTCGTAAGAGGATGTATAGAGTCTGACGCCTGCTCGGTGTTGGTAGGTTAAGGAAGAGGGTCAGGGGCGCAAGCCTCGAAGCTCGCGACCGAAGCCCCAATAAACGGCGGCCGTAACTATGACGGTCCTAAGGTAGCGAAGTTCCTTGTCGGGTAAGTTCCGACCTGC
>JAGVKR010000488.1 GCA_020050375.1 Planctomycetales bacterium | reverse complement strand
TCGCAATCACTCGGGCCTCCTTGCCATTCGGGATGGCCAGAAGTACCCGAAAACCAAAAATCAGCAAAGATCAACTGCATACGGCTGAAGAGTTACAAAGAATAGACAAATCGACGCGCGGTCGGACGGCATGAAGCCGAAGCCACGCGACAATCCCACGGTGAATCACTGCCGCCGCGCACCGGCAATCGTCAGATGGATTGCCCGGATGGATTGCCCGGGGAGCACAACGGAATTCACGCGGGGGCGGCGCACCACGCACAGGGAGATGGCGCGCCCGCCGCTCAGATCAGGAAGACCTGATGCGCAATGACGAGATCCGGGACAGGCAAGTCGGGGTTCCGCACCGACACGCGGGTCGGAAAAGTCGCCGGCATCGCCAGCAGATCGATCGTGTCGATCAACAACGCTTGCGCCGCCGACAAGTCGGGCGCGGCGACGTTTTGAGCAACGGGTGGCAGCACAGGGATGCCGACCAGCGGAGTGCAGCAACCCGCTTTGACCGATTTCTCGTTGGATGGGCGGTGATTGTGATGGCAGCAACCGGCGACCGCCCGGGACAGGCTGGTCGTCGGGCGCGAGGCATGCGTTGCCGCCGATTTGTAGCAACAGGCGCAAAGCGCGCTATTACCTGCTGATTCGCTGTGATCGAGGCAGCGCCGATTCAGGTGCCGTTGGCAAAACAGCTTGTGATTTCCATTCGCACAAATGCACCCGATCCGCGGCAAGCTGCCGACCACGGTGAGCGGGATGAGCGCCCACATCATGAACACGGAAAATCGGGGAGCGTGCAGAAACATTCGATCGAATCCACAAAAGCGAGCCGCAGCGTCACCCGCACGGTTCGATGCAGCGACACGGAACTTGTTACGCCGCTTTCACAACAATTACTGGAACATTCAACAGCATCGTCGTCCACTCCCGACGGAATGACGTTTCGTCGGAGAGGCCGTAGAACCTCCGCAACCTCCAGCGATGCTATCCCGATCGGCTCTGCCGGGCAAGAGGATTTCGCCCGGCTCCTTGTCCGCCGCGAGTCACGATGGCGACACAAGGAACATGTATAAAGGCTGTTACGGCCAGATTGCTCTTGAGGACGAATGCTGTGTTGCATTCATTCGGCACCGGGGTTTTTGGCAGTTTGTGACGACTGTGACCAAAAGTCTCAATGCAACGGTTTTAGGAACCCGATGCTGAGAGACAGAGTCCGTTCTTGCGGATTTTTCTGGCTTCGTTGCTAACCCGCCAGCCCTGAGTCAGCCTGAACCGTCTCGTTGCGGAGGCGTTGATGTCGCTGTTCCGAACTGCGCGGGGCTGCGCGCTGCTGGCGGTCTGTTTGTTGCCGGTCGCGCCCGGTTGCACTTCCGTCTCGAAACGGACTGACACCGCTTCGGCCGCCGCTCCCGCTTCAACCGCCGAGGTCAATGCCGGACGATCCCGGGTTTCCGCTGTGACCAGCCCTCGCTTGACGAGCTCAGATAGCAGCCCGATCACGGCCGTGGTTCATGAGGAACCGGCCTCATCGATTGAGGGCCCGCTCATCGCCGTCGACGCCGCCGACCCGTTCGGCGGTCAAGCGGAGCTGGCGCTCGAACAGCTTGTGACTGAGGTGCACCGGCGAAATCCCACACTGCAGGCGTCGCTGGCGGCCTGGGCGTCGGCCGCCGAGCGCTATCCGCAGGTGGTTGCGCTCGATGATCCGATGTTGCAGTCAATGCTCGCACCCGGCACGTTTCCGAATTCCTCGAACGTGCAGTCGTCGTACTACGTGGGGATTGCCCTGCAGCTCCGCGAGGTCGCGCTCCAGCAACGACCGGATCTGGCCGCACAGGCCGCGCGCATTCAGGCGGAGCAGGCGAGCCTCGCTTTGGCCTGCAAGGAATACTATCCCGATTTCGAATTCATGGGACGCTACGACCAGTTCTGGACCGACGTCGAGCAGCGCCCGCAGGTCGGGATGAATGTCAACGTGCCGCTGAATCTCTCGCGCCGTAACGCGGCCGTCCGCGAAGCGACGTTCCGATTGAGCAAGATGCAGGCCGAATACGAGCAGCAGGTCGACAACATCCTCCACGACGTTGAGGCCGGTCTGGCGCGTCTGGACGGCAGTCACCAGAAAGTGGCTCTCTATACGGACCGGATCCTTCCGGCGGCCCGTGCCAACGTCGAGAGCGCAAACTCGGGTTATGTTGCCGGCGCGGTGGACTTCCTGCGGTTGATCGAGGCGCAGCGCGAGCTGATCGAGCTGCAGGAGAAACATCAGGAAGCGATCGCCGAGCACCATCGTCGCCGGGCCGAACTGGAACGGGTGGTCGGTGCGCCGATCCTCCAAGACGGCTCACACGAGACCGGAACGGCAATTCAGCTCGATGAGTGACGGCTGGTCATTCCGGCGAGCTCCCGCACGATCGGGTGTGTCGCAACCACTGACCTTGTTTCGTTGTTGCACAAGCATGCCCGCAACTCGATCATGGCTGTTGAAGCAGGTTGCGCCATAGGCGCCCGCCGATCAATCGCCGAGTTGCGAAATCCACAACGTGACCGCAGAATGGCGGCAGCTTGTGCGCCGGCGTCGGCGCATTGAGATTGAGTAGGGCAACTTGGCGCGACCGAGGACGAAAAAGTCCGTTCATTCACCGGGCAAGGGACAAAACCTCATGCAGCGCTTCCTCTGTGCCGCCGTGGCGTCGATTGGTTTCGGATGGGCGGCGTTCGGCGTCGCGCACGCCGAGACGCCGGCGACTCCCGTTGACATCGGCTCGCGGCGGGAGCTGTTCGTCGACGACTTTCTGATCGACACGTTGAAAAACGTCCGGCTCGAATTGCAGCATCCGCAACCGCAGGAGATCGTTTTCGCCTGCGATCGGCCGTGGGAAGGGAACACGTGCATTTACTTCCGCGTCTTTCCCGACGGCGGCAAGTTCCGCATGTGGTATCAGGGGGCGCATTGGCAACTGGACCCCGCCGATCCGCTGAAGACGCATCCGTATCACATCTGTTACGCCGAGAGTGATGACGGCATCGTGTGGACGAAGCCATACCTGGGTTTGATCGAGGTCAACGGCTCGAAAGCGAACAACATCGTCGTCACCGGCGTTTACGACAATTTCACCCCATTTCGCGACGAAAATCCCAAGTGCGATCCGAAAGCGAAGTACAAGGCGCTGGGCCAGGCGAAGGAGGGGCTCATCGCGTGGCAGTCGCCGGACGGCATTCACTGGGAGCGCCTGGGGGACAAGCCGGTCATCACAAAGGGAGCGTTCGATTCGCAGAACGTCGCCTTCTGGGACGCGGAAACAGAAAAGTATCGCGCCTATATCCGCGACTTTCACGACAATCTCCGCGACATTCGGCTGGCGTTTTCGTCAAACTTCAGCGATTGGACTGTTCCCGAAATCCTTGAGGTCTCGCCACAAATCAAAGGCGAGCAGTTCTACACGAACTGCATCGGTCGCTATCCCCGGGCGCCGCATTTGTTCCTCGGCTTTCCGGTCCGCTACGTCGAACGGCGCTGGTCACCGTCGATGCGGGCCCTGCCGGATCTGGCCCATCGCGAGCTGCGC
>JAGVKR010000319.1 GCA_020050375.1 Planctomycetales bacterium | reverse complement strand
GGTGCGGCAGTCGGTCCCCGGCGGGTCACGCCGCGCGACGCTCGGATCTGCCACAGAAGTCCTCGACTATCTGCGATTGCTGTACGCCCGCGCGGGTGAGATCGTCTGTCCCAGTTGTCGGCGGCCTGTCGTGCGCCATTCGCCCGCGAGCGTCGCGCGACTGCTGACATCGGTGACAGGCGCTGGTCGGATACAGATCGGCTTCCCTCTTTTGTCGGGCATGCCGGCAGAAACGGCCACCGACGACGTCGTGACACGTCGTCTCGATCATCTCGCACGCGGGGGATTCAATCGGACCATCATCGGCGAAGCGACTCGGCCCCTTTCCGAGATCACGCCGGCGATGCTGCGCGAGGCGGACGTAGCGCTGATCGTCGTCGATCGACTGACAACTCCGATCGCTTCTACGGAGCGCCTGACGGACAGCCTCGAAACGGCCTTCCGCGAGGGAGCGGGGAGCTGTGTTGTTTTGTCGGAGGCCTCGACGGCGTCGGGCGGTCACGAACCAACGAGTTCTGCAGGACTGACCATCGCGGTCGACGGACGTGACTGGCGGCTGTCGCGCTACGACGAGAATCTCGTTTGCGGTGAATGCCTGCATGAGTTTCCGACACTGGAGCCGGCGCACTTCAGCTTCCAATCGCCGCTGGGGGCCTGCCCCGTTTGCCAGGGACTGGGGACAATCGTTTCGAAAGACGTTGAAGCGCCGCCACAAACGAAACTGCTTCCCCCTTCTCCCCTCGTGGGAGGAGGGCCGGGGATGAGGGGGCAAACGTCAACGGACGCGAAAATCACCCTCACCCCCTCTCCCGTCGAGGGAGAGGGGAGAAGAAGAAAATGTGTCGATACCGATGTCCCGGCGGGGGTAGGGACAAAGGCGGCGTCTAGACGCACGAACCGAACCCGCGACGCAACGACGGAGAAACAGATCGTATGTTCCGAGTGCCACGGAACGCGCTTGCAGCCGCTGGCACAAGCGGCCCTGATCGCCGGCCGCTCACTCCCCGCGTTGACGGCGATGACGGTGGAACAAGCGTTCGCTCTCCTCGACAGACTCGCTCCGCTCACACTTCTCCCTCCCCCCCTCGCGGGGGGAGGGCCGGGGTGGGGGGGGCGACCGTCAACGGACGCGAAAATCACCCTCACCCCCAACCCCTCTCCCGTCGAGGGAGAGGGGAGAAGGAAACTTGTCGATAACGATGCCATCGTTGGGGGCGATCCCGAGACCGGCGATCTCTTCTCGCGCCTGCTTCCCCCCGTCGTCCGCCGGCTCGAACTGCTCCGCAACGTCGGCCTGGGCTATCTCACGCTCGATCGGCCGCTACGAACGCTTTCGCGCGGCGAAGCGCAGCGGGCGCGGCTCGCCGGCGCATGCGGCTCGAACCTCGTCAATCTCCTATATGTGCTCGACGAGCCGACAACCGGCCTCCACCCGCGCGACACCGAACGGCTGCTGGATGTTCTGCTGTCGCTCCGTGACGCGGGGAATACGGTCGTTGTCGTCGAGCATGACCCGGCGGTCATCGCACGGGCCGATCACATCATCGACCTCGGCCCGCAGGCAGGGCAGGCAGGCGGCCGCGTGGTCTATCAGGGACCGCCGGCGGGGATCGCCCAATGCGCGGAATCCATCACTGGAGATTTTTTGGCGGGACGTCGAGTGGTGAAGACGACGACGCGGGACGACGTCCGCGAGCCGACCGGCTGGTTACACCTGACCGATGTCCGCCACCACAACCTGAACGGCGTTTCAGTCGCGTTTCCCCTCGGCGTGCTGTGCGTCGTCTCCGGCGTGAGCGGCAGCGGGAAGAGCAGTCTTGTGCTGGACGTGCTGTTGCCGGCGGTCGGGCAGGCGCTGCGCGGGGAAGGCGGCGAGAAGGAGAGACAAGGAGAAGGAGAGACCGGGAGAAAATCTTCTTCATCTCCCCCTCTCCCTCACTCCCCCACTCCCCAACTCCCCCTCTCTCCCTCTCGCCTCTTCACACGCCTCACCGGCACAGAGCAAATCGAAAACGTCCTCTCGCTCGACGCGGCCCCGATCGGCCGCTCGCCGCGTAGCCTCCCGGCGAGCTTTCTCGGCATCTTCAGCGAGATCCGTGCGCTGTTTGCCGGCACGGCGGAAGCGAAAGTCCAGAATCTGACGGCCCGCCACTTCAGCTTCAACGCGGCCGGAGGCGGTCGCTGCGAAACGTGTGCAGGGTCGGGGAACGTGGCTGTCGACATGCAGTTCCTGCCGGACGTCGTCGTGACCTGTCCCGATTGCCACGGAACCCGTTACCGGCGGGAGATCCTCGATGTGAAGTACCGCGGCCTGTCGATTGCCGAGGTGCTGGCCCTGACCGCCCGCGAGGCCTTCACGTTTTTCCGCGGTCGGACGCGCATCCAGCGGCGGCTCAAGTATCTGAAGGAAGCGGGGCTCGACTATCTTCCCCTCGGTCAGCCGGCCCGAACGCTCTCGGGGGGCGAATCGCAGCGCCTGAAGCTGGCGGCGTTCCTCTCGCAGGGGACACGCTCGCGAACTCTGATCGTGTTGGACGAGCCAACAACCGGCCTGCACCCGCAGGACGTCGGCCGCCTGCTCGAATGCTGGAACACATTGCTCGTCGCCGGACATTCTTTGATTGTGATCGAGCACAACCTCGATGTGATCCGCAGTGCCGATTACGTGATCGACCTCGGCCCCGACTCCGGCGCAGCCGGAGGCCAGGTGGTTGCCATCGGAACTCCCGAGGAAATCGCCCACGAACCGGCCTCGATCACGGGCCGATTCTTGGCCGCGCGCGGCGGGCGGGCATCGTGAGTTTCGCGAACGCACTGTGAGGCGCGATTCGGTCTGCCGCGTGCTAAAATTACAATCGGCAAATCCCCAATTCGACTTTCGGTCGTCCCCCTGCATCAACGAGTCAGAGGCGGGGCTGTCGCGCACACAACGAGCCGTTCCACAGAGCCTACGGAAGGTCGTTTGAATGGATGTTCTGTCACACAACCGCGCGGCCTGGGACCAGAATGTCGCGCGCAAGAACCGCTGGACGCAACCGGTCGATTCCGAAACGATTGCCCGCGCCCGCCGGGGCGAATTTGAGCTTTTGATCACCCCCACCAAACCCGTTCCATTGAGCTGGTTCCCAACGTTACAGGCAATGCCGACGCTGTGCCTGGCCTCTGGCGGCGGCCAACAGGGACCACTGCTGGCGGCGGCGGGGGCGGTCGTGACGGTGTTCGACAACTCGCCGCAACAGCTTGCTCAGGACCGATTCGTTGCCAAACGGGACGGGCTGGCGATCGCGACCGTCGCCGGTGACATGGCCTACCTGTCGGCTTTTGCCGATGAGACGTTCGGCCTGATCGTTCATCCCTGCTCGAACTGTTTCGCATCCGAAGTGCGGCCCGTCTGGCGCGAATGCTTTCGCGTCCTGCGTCCAGGGGGCGTCCTCCTCGCCGGCTTCGTGAATCCTGTCCGCTACCTGTTTGATGTGGAACAGATGGACAAGGGCGTTCTCGAAGTCCGCTACTCGATTCCCTATTCAGACCTGCGCGACCTTAACGAGTCCGAGCGGCAAAGGCGGATTATCGCTCCGCTGGAGCCGCTGGAGTTCTCGCACACGCTGGCCGACCAGATCGGCGGACAACTCGACGCCGGGTTTCTGCTGAGCGGCTTCTTCGAAGACAAGTACCCCTCGCCGGCCGACGATCCCCTCTCGCGCTATCTGGAAACCTTCATCGCCACGCGGGCGGTCAAGCCTTGATCGCTGCAATCGGTGCAAATTCGGGACCTTGAAATGAAACAGAATCACAAACGGATTGCGACGGGAGGAATCGTCCTGGCGATTGTTGGCGCTGTCGTCGTAGGCGCCTTCGGATTGCACAAACGCCGCGATTCGGCGGACACGGCACGAGTAATCGATCCGCGAGTCAGCGAATTGCTTGACGTCAGCAAAATCGGCCACGTGCCAATCCGCCCCGAGAACAACGCGTTTGACCACTACCGACGCGCCTCGCTGCAATTGAGCCCGATGTCCGAGGCTGCACGAAAGCAGAATTCGGAAAGTTGTCGCACGGGTTGCAGCGGCGGCTGGCAGGCAATCGGCGCCGATCTCCGCGGATGGCTGGAGTTGAATCGAGCCTCTTTGAATCACTTTCGCGAAGGGAGTGATTGCAACGAAGCCGTTTATTGCCAGCCGGCTGAGCAGACGATCACTGACAGCATGGAAGTCCTCAGGAATCTCAATGAAATGAGGACGCTCGTGGAATTGGAAATTTTGCGGCTAGAGGCAGACGGCGATTTCGGCGCCGCGTGGTCCTGGTGTCGCGCGCTTCTTCGTGCCAGTCGGCATTCTGGTTTGCATGGCGAATTTGCCGAGCGACTCGTCGGGAAAAAACTGCACGAATGTGCCGTCCGGTCCGTCGTTCGTTGGGCATCGTTTCCTGAGGTGACTGTTGCAATGCTTCGCGTGGCGCTGCACGAGTGTCGCCTCATCTACGAACAGACAGTGGCCCCTTCAGGGCCGATTTCAATTGAGTATTTGATTCGCATGAAATGTCTTAGTGA
The DNA here is from genome assembly GCA_020050375.1 of Planctomycetales bacterium. GTDB lineage: Bacteria > Planctomycetota > Planctomycetia > Planctomycetales > Planctomycetaceae > SIAF01. The sequence continues at coordinate 3,523 of JAGVKR010000319.1, read as the reverse complement.
TCAAAACGGCGTCGCTGTCGTGGATCAAGCAGCCAGTATTTTGGAACAGTCACAGGAAACGGTCGATCGCTCCACTGAGCCCGCGGCAAGTATCGCGGCATTGCCGCTGGTCTTCACAAACTGGCTCACCCAGTGCGACCTGCCGCGCCATGCGCGTCATCCGGTATCACTCGGTCGAATAACACTATTTCAGTCTGAGCCTGGAGATGGAATTGGAATGGAGGCATTCGAACAGCGATTGAAGCCCGCATTCATTGTCCAAACGCTTGGGCCAAATGTGATGCAATTCCTCGATGCGCTGGACCGCGAACTCGCAGGGCAACGGTTGATGGAAACGGCCTTGCTGACACAGATTCGGCTGCGCGAAAGCGGCTCACTGCCGGCCAAGCTCGAAGAGCTCATCGGCACGGATCTGGATGAACTTCCAGTCGATCCGTTCGCGCCTGGCGAACACCTGCACTACCGACGTAACTGGACCGACGCAAAAACAGCAAAGATCTGGTCCATTGGATCGGATGAGAAGGACGATGACGGGTTAATCGACATCACATCGACCAACGACCTCACCGGTGACATCATCGTTCATGTTGGCTACATCGAAGATCTCGAATCGACCGCTTCGCCCTGACGTTTGTCCTGCGGCCGCAAGCGGACTGTCGAACGGTCGTCGTCATAAACCGTCAGATCCTTCCCCTGGTAGACGACTTCCTTCCGGCTGGTGGATTGCGTCGGTTCTTCCAGCGGGTAAACGCGCTCGAACTCGTACCGGTCCCCCTCCTGTGTGGTTCCCAGGTACTTCCACGACAATTTCGTCACGGCCCCCGCGGGCCCGCACGTCGAGGCATGCTCGAGTTTGAGCGGCGAACCGATGGGCTGCGGCGTAAACGTCGTGGTGCAGGAAGGCCCCCCCGCGTCGATCGCGACTTCCACATGCAGGAATCGGGGCTCAACCAGAGGTGCTTTGGCGGCCACCGGTGGCGGAGAAGTCTGGCTGAGAGGCGGAGGCACACGAACGGGCTTGTCACAACCTGCCAGCAACCAGATCCCGGCGAATGCGGCGCACGCCATATGTGAACGCATGCGGAGCCTCCAGAGTGACGTTCATCATCCCGGCAATCGGTCATTATCGGAACTGAAGGGCGAGTGGCCGTCAAGCTTGTCGACTTCAGCAGCGCCGCGCCGGACTCTTTGGCCCGCAACCCGAGAATCCCTTTGCACACGCATCGCCGGCACGTGAAGCGTATCCTACGTCACTCGCTCCGCAACCTGTGCAATGGGCAATGCCATGATACGCGAAGCGGGAGCTTCGCACGATGCGTTCCCAAGCGGAGCTTGGGAACGAGGGAACGAGAGAATGTTGACGTTTGATTCCTGACCCCCCCGATCGATTCGAGGTATACTGCTGGCCAACGGATGGCAGCCGTTTCCGAATCGGGGGCCGCGACAATGCACCGACGTTTTGCCTTGAAGTTCCTGGCCAGGTTCGTGCCGCTCGCCATCGCGGCCGCGTCCGCGAGCGAATCGAGGTCGAGCGATCCGGCGAAGGGCGCGTCGGCTGCCGGCGACTCAGCGTTCAAAATACGGCGTGCGGTGGATCTCAGCCGAGCGTACCTGGAATGCGTCGACGATGATCGCCGCCGGCATTTGGCGAACGGCCTTGCCGAATTCGACGGTGACATCAACGAGGTGCTCAGCCAACTCAAGCGGCAGGAGTTTAAGCCTGGCGGAGCCGGCTACCATGCCAGGCCGCAGACGGGGCAAATAGCGAACGCCCCGGCAGGCTGCTCGCCGAGAGTCGAATAGCCGCAGCATGGACAGGGGAATCTGGCCGCCAAATTGGTTTCCTTCTGCGAGCGATGTCGGGCGAAGCGGTCGATCAATGGCTGTGACTTGTCAGGGTGCGGGAAACCGTAGCAGAAAGCGTTTCCGAGGCTTACAATCCGGTCAACAGCTTGTCGTTTTGGTCCGTACGAATTGCATCTGGAAAATTCGGAATTGAATTGACACTCCGGTCCTGCCACTGCGTTTCATTGCGTGTGGCCGCGTTTGGAGATCGTAGCATGTGTGCTCGCCCAGGCTTTCGTGCGTCGGCTCGTTTGTTCGTGCTGTTGTCGGTGATCGCCCTAAGCGCACCGAGCGCGATACGGGCGTCCGAGCCGCCCGAACCCATGAGCGCTGCAAAGGAACGCTCGAAGGTCGAAGTCCTGACGGCCGCGCAGTGGAAGCAGATGGATGGAGCGATCGATCGCGGATTGTCGTACCTGCTGCGGAATCAACTTCCGGACGGATCGATCAAATCACCGCTCAGCGGACAGCCGGGGATCACCAGTTTGACGATCCTCGCATTTCTCTCACGCGGCCATATTCCAGGCGAAGGTCCTCATGGTCCCCAGTTGCAAAGAGCCGTCGACTTCGTCTTAAAGTGTCAGCGGAAGGACGGATTGCTCTCAGCGGCAGAGCCAGAGGAGAGCCATGTCCATGCCGGCGCGTCGCATGCGGGGAACTACAACCATGCGATTGCCGGCTTGATGCTCACGGAGATTTATGGAACGGCTCAAGGGGCACGGAATGAGAAAATTGCCGAGACGATCCGCGCGGCGATCAAGTTCACTCGCGGGCAGCAGACGAAGCCGAAATCAAACGCGTTGGAGCGGGGAGGCTGGCGGTATCTTGGGGCGAATTATCGCGTGACCGGAAATTCGGACATTTCGGTCACATCGTGGCAACTGATGTTCTATCGCTCAGCCCGCAACGCGAATTTCCAGGTGCCGGCGTTGTACGTGGATGAAGCGATGCAATACATCCGCCATGGGTTCGATCCCGAGCAGGGAACATTTCCCTACAACGTCGCGGGGGGTGCGCGCCAGACCACGCGCGGGGTTGCCGGCGGAGCCATCGTCTCGCTGGCGTTGGGGGGCGAACATCAATCGCCGGAAGCACGCCGCGCCGCAGACTGGATTTTGAAGCAATCGTTTCGGCAATATAACGGCGGCTCGGGGCCCTACCATTACGGTGCCTTATATTGCAGCCAGGCGATGTTCCAAATGGGGGGCGAATATTGGGAGCGGTTCTTCCCCCCGCTCGTGGAAACTCTGGTGGCAAACCAGGCGGAAGACGGCTCATGGGCTCCGGAAAATCATCAGAATGGCAATTCTTTTGGCCGCACGTACACGACGGCACTTTCCGTCCTCGCTCTGACTCCCGCGTATCAATTGCTGCCAATCTATCAGCGCTGACAAGCCAGGTAGGTCAGGCTGTGCCTGACGGCGGCGGACAATAAAAGTAGCTGACGGACGCCGGGCCAATCGAATGGAAGCTCGCAATCAATCTGGAACGGATGCACCGGAACAGTTCCTGCTAATGCACGCACATTGGCGTCAGGCACAGCCTGACCTACTCAACTTCCACGACCAGGAATATGCGCCAGCGGCGTGTGACAATGGCAGCATCCAGTTTCGCGATGGAAGCATGGCGATATTTCTCGCACGCCTTGGCGTACTTGTCTTTGCAGGCCGTCAGATCG
>JAGVKR010000583.1 GCA_020050375.1 Planctomycetales bacterium | reverse complement strand
CGGGTCACGGCGACCGTCAACGTCTTGCCTTCGAAGTAGAGACTGACCGGCACCTGCGCCTTGACGCTCAGCTCGCGTTTGGCCTGCTCGCACTCCTGCGTGAAGACCAGGCGTGTTTCGGGATCGGCCAGCGGATCGCTGCCGTACTTGCGGCGGAACTGCTCGGCGACGTGCTCGACGATGCGGTTCGTCCAGTCGATCCCCCCCAGCATCACGTCGCCGTCGGTGGCCAGCACGCGGAAGTGGGTCGGCGTGTAGCTGACGACGGTGACGTCGAACGTTCCGCCTCCCAGGTCGTAGACCATGATCGTCTTTTCTTCGTCGCGGCGTTCGGTTCGCCCCAGCTCGCCCCGCATCCAGGCGTACGCGAGAGTCGCAGCGGTCGGCTCGTTGATGATGTCGATCACGTTCAAGCCGGCAATGCGCCCCGAATCCTGCGTGGCCTTGCGGCGCAGGTCGTTGAAGTAATACGGGACGGTGATCACGGCGTTGGCGATCGGACCGATCTTCTGCTCGGAATCCTGCTTGAGCTTTTTCAGAATCAGAGCCGAGATGAACTCGGGCGTGAGCTTCTTTCCCTGGTATTCCTTGAACCAGGTTTTGGTCCCCATCTGGCGTTTGATCGCCTCGACGATGTTCTCAGGGGGCTCGACCGAGACGCGCTCGGGCGAGGGGCCGACGATCACGTGTCCCGATTCACCCAACAACACGATCGACGGTGTGGTCGTCTTCTCGTCGGCATTGGGAATCGAGATCGGCGTGCCGTCGGCGTTCAATTGCGCCAACGCCGAGTACGTCGTCCCCAGATCGATCCCGATCGTGTGTCCTTCCAATAATTTCATTGGTCCCCTGCCTCGAGCACGAACTGAGTTTTAGAAGTGAATGCGACGCCGCTCGTACCACAGACCATCGCGTGAAGAGCTCACGCGGTCCGGAACGCCTGGCCCGAACTGCTCCCGCGGCCGATTCCCCGCCCGCGACGCGATCGAATCGCGAGGGCCTCTGGGGTTTCCCGTCCCGCCGCAGTCTTCCCATTCTGACGGCGACGTTGGGGAGAATCAAGCGCAGCAGACCGACCCGTCCAACCGCTTTGCTCCCTCACCGCCACCCCGGTACAATGCAGTCGCGACATTTCACACGCTTCAATTCTTCGGGAGAATTCGGCTGATGATCGAGCGGCGCGAGCTGTTTCCACATGTGATTGAGATGAACCGGCAGGCCCGCCGCCGGCTGGGTTGTTGCGTCTACCTCGTTTTCGACGGCGACGAGTGGCTGCTGATCGACATCGGCTACGAAGAAACGGTCCGCGAAATCATCGATTTGATCCGGCAGCTCGATTTTCCGCTGTCGCAGTGCAAATACCTGGTTGTCACGCACGCTGACGCCGACCATATCCAGGGGCTCAAGCTCGCCCAGGACCTGCTCCCCAACGCCAAAGCGGTGGGGCATCCGCTGGCGGCGACGGCGCTCGCCGAAGGAGACCGGATCCTGATGTACGCCGAGATTCCCGCGCAGGGCATCTCGATTCCGCTGCCGCCCATGCGACTCGATCAGACGATCGACGAAGGCGCCACGCTGAAAGTGGGAGGCCTGGCGCTCGAAACCTGGCACACGCCGGGGCACACCCAGAGCCAGCTTGCATTTCGCATGGGCGAGTTGCTGTTCTCCGGAGACAACATCTTTCGTGACGGGTGCGTGGGCAACATTGACGCCCATCACGGCTCCGACATCGCTGCGTTCATTACTTCGCTCGAGCGGATCCGCGACAGCGACGTGAAATGGCTGCTCCCCAGTCACGGGCCCGTGTTCCGCAAGGACAACAAACAGTTGCAGAAGACGATCGACCGTCTCGAGGGATACCAGCACATGGCCGACTTCGGCACCTGCGCCCTCGACTGGCCGCTCCTCGACGAATGGGAAGCTGAGATCTCGCAGCGGAAATAGGGCACGAGTGAGTGGTGCCAGGGAGAGTCGCGGAGAGCGGCGCGGCGTCAGCCCGCCGGCCCCTTCACCACCGTACGGACTGACAAGTGTCAAAGTGGCACAATGTTGTCACTGCAACCGGCCGAAAACTTGAATCGGGAGAGCTCTTTATGGCGCAGACGCGCGATTCGGTGTTGTTCCCGCCCGCCGCACTCGTTCTTGCGCTCCTGGGCACTCTGTCCGGAACGTTGCTTGGCGCACCGCCGGCGCCGGTCAACCTGCCCGAAGAAGACTACGTCGCGACGCGACTCACGCCCACGTATCGCCGGATCAAGCAGCAGTTTGACGCGACGCCGGCCATCGACACGCACGACCATCTCTGGCCGTTCGATCGGTTGCGGGCCTACCGCGAGACGAAGGAAGGGAAGGGGGTCAATCTCGCCGGAATCCTGCAGAACAGTTATCTCTCCCGTTACGCCCGCCTCACTCCGTGGAAGGAGGGGATGGAGTTCGACGACTGGTGGACGTCGGCAAAAAACGATTTCAACAACGTCCGCTCGACCAGTTTCTATCGCTATCAGCTCCCGGTGTTTCGCGATTTGTACGGCGTCGACTTCGACACGATCACCGACGCCGAAGCCCGCGAGCTCAATCGAAAAATCTTCGAGAATTACAAAGACCCGCGCTGGCTGTATCACGTCGTCACCGAGCGGGCCAACATCGAGGTGATGTTCAACGACACCTACTGGAACTGCCACGGCTTCACGCCGAGCTACCCGTGGGAAGTTGTCGTCTTCAACGTCACCACGCTTGTCCGCGGCTTTCATCCTTCCGAGTACGAAAACCGCACCGGCACCCCGTTCGCCGGAGATGACCCTTACGCCTTTGCGAAGAAGCACGGCCTGCCCTCCGCCACACTCGATGACTATCTCGGAATTCTCAATCAACTGTTTCTCGAAGCGAAAGACAAGGGAATTGTCTGCCTGAAGTGCACGCTGGCCTATCAGCGGACATTGCGGTTCGAAAACGTGTCCAAGGAGAAAGCCGCCGCCGTCTTTGGAAAGCGGCAGACGCAGTTGACCCCTGAGCAGATCAAGGACTTCGAAGACTTCATCATGTGGCGGCTGTGCGAGTTGGCGGCGAAATACGAGCTGCCGTTTCAGATCCATACCGGCCAGGCGCGGATCCAGGGATCGAATCCCATGAATCTCGTCGACCTGCTCGAAGCCAACCCGAAAACGAAATTCATCCTGTTCCACGGCGGGTATCCGTGGGTGGGGGAGATGGGGGTCATCCTGCAAAAGCGATCGGGGCACGTCTGGCTCGATTCGGTCTGGTTGCCGATGCTCAGCTATTCGACCGCCAAGCGCGCCTTCCACGAATGGCTCGACGCCTTCCCGTCGAACCGCATCATGTGGGGAGCCGACTGCAACCATGCCGAAGGGATTTACGGAGCGACCGAGTTCAATCGGCAGTGCCTGGCCGAGGTCCTCGCCGAAAAAGTGATCGCGGGGGACCTCAAGGAACCGCACGCCCTGCACATCGGCCGACAGATCCTGCGCGACAACGCGCTCGAGCTTTTCCCGCAACTCAAAGACAAGCTATGGAAACACACCGGCCGGAAGCTGCAGCCGCCGTCGGGCGAGGCCCAACGGTGATGAGGCGGACGGGGGCACGTCGTATCGGCATCGGGCGGCTTCACTTGCCGTTCGGCTCGGCGGCTTCTTTGCCGACGATCGGGCGCGAACCCCAGCGCGTGACCTGGTCGCGCTGCTTGCGAATGAGGTGGATGCCGCCCATCAGGATATGAATCGCGCGGGCAAAATCGTGGAGCGCCTCTGAGTAGCGTTTTTCGGCAAGGGCGGCTTTCGCCGACTCGAACACCTGGCTGTGCTGGCTCCATTCGATCGACCAGCCTTCTTCAATCGCACTGCGCTGCAGGTGGTACTCGAGGCTGGCCAACTCGTTGACGAATGCCGGCGTGGTGCGCGCCGAAGAAGTGCGATACGGCGTCCCTGGAGCGATTCTCGGAAGTGCCGCGCCGTCCCATCCGAGCCGTTTTGACCGGACGCTGAGGAAGAGCAACGTTCCCACCGCCAGAATTCCCAGGGCCTGAATCAGAAATCCGGCAAGGGGGTGGTCGAATTGAGTCAAAAGATGCCCGGCGATGAACGCCACACCCGCGAACAAGAGCGTGATCGGCAAAATCCAGCCGAACTGCGAACCGCGCGACGGCTTCGGGCTGTCAAGATATTCCTGCGGCAATTCAGGCGGAATCGCACCGACGCGCGCGATCAAGACGGTGATGTTGTCGGGACCTCCGCGCAGGTTGGCCAGGTCGACGAGCAGCCGGCACGCTTCGGCGGGGGGCAGTTCGCGGACGGCGCTGCCAATCTCTTCGTCGCGCACCAGCGTGGACAAGCCGTCGCTGCACAAAACGTAGACATCGGCGGGACGCGTGGGATACGGTCCCTCCATATCGACCTGCACCTTCGGCGACGGACCCAGGCTGCGGGTGATCACATTTCGTGGCTCGCGGCGGAAGATCTCTTCGGGAGCCATCTTTCCCTGCCTGAGCAGTTCCCATTGCAGGCTGTGATCGAATGTGAGCTGCTCGATCCGGTCGCCGCGGACACGGTAAGCCCGGCTGTCCCCCACGTGAGCGATGATCACACCCTGCGAATTGAGGACGAGCGTCGTGCAGGTGGTCCCCATCCGCGTGAAGTCGCGATTCATTTCGCCTCGAGCGTTGATCGAGGCGTTACCCGCCAGCACGGCCGCCTTGAGCGCCTCGTCGGCGGACAGATCGGGCAGCTTGTGGTACGTGTGGGGAATGACGTCGGCGGCAATCTTGCTCGCCAGCTCGCCAACCGCGTGCCCGCCCATCCCGTCGGCTACAAGAAACAGATGCCCGCGTTCGTTCCACAGGTCGCGGTTACCGGCAATCTGGACGGCGTACGCGTCCTGGTTGTTGTGGCGCCGGAACCCAATATCGCTGAGAGCCGCGTATTCGACCTTTTGCTCCCAGTACATGCCTCCAGCTCCGTTGTCCAGTCGCTGATTTGTGCTGTGTTCGAGCTACGCGCCCATCGCCGTCGGCAAAAAAACCGGGCTCTATTCGCCGCCGGGGTTCCAATGGCCTACTCAAGTGTCGCACGGGCTCATGTCAAATGCGAGTGATTTTGCGACCCGGATGCAGAAATTTACACCGTTACCCCTTCAATGACGCGGGCTTTCTCGATGGATTTCACGCTGCGGAACTCGTCTTGGCACATTTTTCGAGGTGGAATAGAATCCCGCCCCCCCGCCGCGGTCTGGACGGCCTGTCTTCCCCGGTCACACATCTTCGTCCGACAGATTTTGATCCGACGCTTTCGTGCCGATTCACTTCCATTCACCAGCGACTGTTATGCCGCAAACCGGAGAATCCGGCGGGAATTCTGCGCGCCGCTGGGTATGGGCGGCGATGGCAGTGCTTCTGACGTTTTTGTCGAGCGGATGCATGCATCGCCGGCTGACCGTTCGTTCCGACCCCCCCGGCGCCGCCGTTGTGGTCGACGGAGAGGAGATCGGCTTCACACCGGTCGGGGTGGATTATAACTACTACGGGACGCGCGAGATCACGTTGATCAAGGATGGTTACAAGACGGTGACGGTGCCGTTCAAGCTCGAGACCCCGTGGTATCAGGTGTTTCCATTGGAGATCGTCAGCGACAACCTGGCCTTCACCCACATCCGCGACAAACGGAACGTGTCGTATACGCTCGTGCCGGAAGAATACGTTCCGCGGGATGAAATCCTCGACCGTGCGAACAATCTCCGCTCAAATGCGCTGCAGTCGGAGATGCCTCGTCCGGGACGCTGAGAACTCCGGGACGATGAGTTCGAGGGAGGCAAGGGCTGGAAAAACGGAGAGGTTGAGAGTCGGAGAGAGCTCTCGTCGGGCATCTCTTCCACTCCTTGTCTCTCATTCTCCCCTTCTTCCCCCGTGTCACTTGAGGCCCGAACTTCCCTTGATCGCTCCGCCGGCCCCCAGCAGCTCGGGGTGGCGGGCCGCTTTGTCGGCAAAGACGCGCAAGTCGCGGATCGCCGGTTCGAGATGCTTCATCAGTGACTGGAGCGTCGCGGCCGATTCGTTCAGGTTCCGATACAACTGCGGATCGGAAACGAGCAGCCGCAGCGAGCCCTGGTCGCGATTGAGCTTGACTGCAAAGCGGTTCAGCTCGGCCAGCAGCGATTCCAGGTTGCCGACGCTGTTTTCGAGCTTGCCCACGATCGAGCCGCTTTTCTTTGCCAGCGGGGTGGTGACCTCGGCGAGATTCGTGAGGCTGGCGTCGGCGACGACGACTGTCTTTCGGATGGCCGCGATCGTCTTGCGGGTGTCCTCAACCATTTCGGGGAGGGCCGCCAGCGTTTTCCGCAGATTCTCCTGATTCTGGGGATCGGCCAGGGTTTGATTGGCACTCTTCATCGCCACGGTGAATTCATGCAGCGATTCGGCGGCCTGTTCGATCACCTGGTCGAGATGGCCGCGGTGTGTGTCCATCAGTGAGTTCATGTTGTGGCCGACCGTCCGCCATTCGTTGCTCGTGGCGGCGAACGAATCGAGCGTTTCGTTCATTTTCGATTCGATCCGTCCCACGAGCTCGAGGGGGTCTTCCGACGAGCTGCCTTCGACGACTTCGTCGGCGTGATGCATCTCACGGCTTTTTCCCGGCGAGAATTCGATCGTCGCGTCGCCGAGCAGCGACCGGGTGAGCATCGGGTGACTGTCTTTACGAAGCGGATATTTTTCGAGGATTTCGACGACGACGTCGACACCTCCGGCTCCGGTGCGGGCATCATCGAACGAGACCTGGCTGACCGAGCCGATCAGCACGCCGTTCTTTCGGACCGGCGTCCCACGCTCGACTCCCGGCGCTTTATCGAAGTGCAGACGCAGCGCGTAGTGTCGTTGCCAGAGCCAGCGCATCTCGCCGAATTGAAAGATCAGCGCCATGCCGACGACTCCGGCGACGAGCACCAGAAGTCCCACGCGAAACTGCATCTGACGTTCGGTCATCTCGGTTTTCCGTGAGTATCGACTTGGCGAGCGGCAAGCGAGGTTTGGAGATGTCGAATGCCGAAATTCAAATGTCTAAGGAAGCTCGAAATCCCAAAGACAAAAGGGTGCATTTTCCGTATTTCTTTTGAATTTCCGATTTTGTCTTTCTTTAGACATTTGTCTTTCGGCATTCGTGCTTGCTCACCGCATCGCCATTTCCTGCAGGCGTTCGCCCGCCTGACCGTGGACAAACTGATACACGCGCGGGTCGGCTGCCGAGAAGGCTTCGTCCGGGGTGCCGTCGAAGATGATCTGCGGCTCGTCGTCGACCAGGCGCGGAAGCGGATAGAGCATAATCACGCGGCCGACGGTCCGACCGACGGTGACCATGTCGTGAGTGACGACGATGCTGGTGATCGTTCGTCGTTCTCGGGCCTGCACGATGAGCTCGTTGATCACATCGCTCATGATCGGGTCAAGCCCGGTGGTTGGCTCGTCGTAGAGCACGATGTCGGGCGAAAGGGCCAGCGCTCGCGCCAGCCCGACCCGTTTCTTCATTCCTCCCGACAGTTCGGCGGGCTTCTTGCGGCAGACCGACGGAGGCAGCCCCACCTCGTGCAGTCGATCCTGAACAATGGCCGCGATTTCGTCACGGGGCAGATTGGTGTTCTGGCGCAGCCCGAAGGCGACGTTGTCTTCGACCGACATGCTGTCGAACAGAGCCGCCTGCTGGAAGACATATCCGAATCGCAGCCGCTCGCGCGTCAACTCGCGTTCGCTGCGCTCAAAGTGCGAACGACCATTGAGCAACACATCACCCGTGCTCGGCGCGAGAAGCGCGATCATCAGTTTGAGGGTGACACTTTTGCCGCAACCGCTCTCGCCGATGATCGCCACCGATTCTCCGGGCGCAATCTGGAACGTGACGTCGCGCAGCACCTGTTGCTGGCCGAAACGTCGACCGACGTTGCGAAATTCGATGAGCGGCTCGGCATTCATGAGGAGGGCACTCCGTTGGTGTGAAATCAGGTCCAAAGCGCGACAAATCCGGGCGCCTGGTGAGGCGCCGACATCACAAGCGATGCCGTCGAGAGCCCGAGGAACGGATAAATGGCGTTGAACACGATCCCCAGAAATAGATCGACGACGAGAATTGCGACGAAGGCGTACACGAACGCTTCAGTGGCGGCGCGGCCGACCCCTTCGGCCCCGGCGCTGCAATTGAAGCCGCGCTGGCAGGCAACGACGGCGATCGCCGCTCCGAAGAACATCGACTTGGCCACCCCGCTTGCCAGCTCGTACCAGCCGATGTACGCCTGCGTGTGGTTCCAGTAGTGCAGGCTGTCGATTCCGCACACCTGTGTGGAGATGAACCATCCCCCCAGAACGCCAGCCGCGTCGGCCATGACGGTCAGCACGGGGATCAGCAGCACGCAGGCCAGAAACCGGGGCACGACGAGATAGTGGATCGGGTTGGCACCCAGCACACGGAGCGCATCGATCTGCTCGGTGATCTTCATTGTCCCCAGCTCGGCGGCCATCGCGCACCCGACGCGTCCGGCGAGCATCGTCGCCGCAAGCACCGGTCCCAGCTCTTTGACCAGCGCGATGTTGATCACCGCGCCAAGGTTCGTTTCGAGGTGCATGTAGCGGAACTGGTCGTATGACTGCACGGCCATCACCATTCCGATGAAGGCTCCCGTGACCATCACGACCGAGAGGCTTTCGACTCCGATCTGGTACATGCAGGGAAGCACGACCGCCCGCCGCGGAAGCCGCGTCGTCAACCAAAGCAGGAGGTCCAGAAAGAACAGCGCCAGCCCCCCCAGCCCCTCGATGAACGCGAGCGTCATCCGTCCAATCCGGTGGATGAAGCTGTCACATTCCGAATTGACTGTCGCTGTCGCCATGGCATCCTTGCCGTCAAACGCTGCGCGAGGGCGGAATGGGCGTCGGTCGTCGCCTTCGCGACGAGGCCCGTCACCTTCCTTTGTGCGGACAGCCCCCCATGCCATTCACCGGTGATGTGGACGAAAGTTCACATGATCGGCGCCGGCATGATCGGGACAAACCTTCCATTCGGCCTTGAAACGGGCCGCAGACTACACCATTGCCCCCGTTCCGGGGAGATCAGTTTCATTGCAAACGGTCGCCCAACGTGTAAGCTGAGAGTTGGCCATTCGGCCCGTTCTTCAGCCGTTGCGAGCATCGATTATGACTCGGCGATTCTTCGCCCCCTGGGCCGCGTGTCTGCTTCTCTGCGTCGCTGTGGCCCCTGCCGCCGATCAGAAACCGGCCGGTTGGACTCCCGAGTTGATGCTCAAGGCGCGAACGGTTGGCGAACCGACGGTGTCACCCGACGGCAGGCGGGTTGCGTTCGTTGTCTCATCCGCTGTCACCGAAGGTGAAAAGAGCGAATGGTTATCGCAGATTCATCTGGTGGGATCCGACGGCGCAAACCCGCTGCAGCTCACCCGTGGAGACAAGTCGGCCACGGCCCCGGCGTGGAGCCCGGACGGACAGGCGATCGCCTTCCTTTCGCCGCGCACCGGTCCTCGGGCCAACCTGTGGCGGATTCGCATCGACGGTGGAGAAGCCGAGCAGCTCACCGACGAAAAAGGGGGGATCACGTCGTTCGACTGGTCCCCTGACGGGCGGCAGATCGCGTTCCTGATGCCCGACCCGAAATCCGACGCCGAAGAACGGGCCGACCGCGAGAAGCGCGATGCCTTCGTCGTCAACGAGAATTTCAAACGCTCGCGGCTGTATGTCGTATCGCTCGCATTTGCGGCCGACGGCAAGCGGACGGTTCGCAAACTGACCGGCGGAGAGATGCACGTCGGCGGCCTGCTCGGCGGGCGAAATTTCGACTGGTCTCCCGATTCGACGCGGATCGTCTTCACCCATCAGCCCACTCCGCTCGTCGACGACTGGCAGAAGACCGACCTGTCGCTGGTTGACGTGGCGACCACGAAGATCACGACGCTGGCGACAACCGCCGCCTCCGAGACGCAGCCGGTGTTCTCTCCCGATGGCCGCCTGATCGCCTGCGCCGTCAGTGAGAATCCCCCCCATTGGGCGTTCGCCTCGCGCGTCCAGTTGCTCAGCCCGACTGGCGAGCCGCCTCGTCTGCTTGCCGAAACGTTCGACATGAAGCCGGCGATCGTCGGCTGGTCGCAGGCTGGAAATAGCGTGCTGATCGGAGAAACACGACGCACGCTCCAAGGCCTGAGCGCATTGCCGATCGACGGCTCGCCTGCGATCGATCTCTCCCCGGCCGATCGGATGGTCTCGCTCCCGTCGCTCAACGCGGGCCGCACGCACCTGGCGTTCGTTTCCGAAGCGTCTGACCGGGCCCCCGAGGTGTTCGTGTCGCCGACGTCCCAGTTCCAGGCACGGCAGGTCAGCCAGGTCCAGGATCTGCCACGTCTGCCGATCGGCAAGACCGAGGTCGTTTCGTGGAAGTCGACCGACGGCCGCGAGATCGAAGGGCTGTTGACGTATCCGGTCGATTATCAAACTGGAACACGGGCGCCGCTGCTGGTGATCGTCCACGGGGGGCCGACCGGTGTCTTCGCGCAGACCTGCATTGTGGCCCGCGGGCCCTATCCGATCGCCGTCTTCGCCGCGCACGGTTACGCCGTGCTTCGCTGCAATGTCCGCGGCAGCAGCGGATACGGCAAGGAGTTTCGCTTCTCGAACTATCAGGACTGGGGGGGTGGTGATTATCGCGACATCATCACCGGCGTTGACGCACTGATCGAGCGGGGCCTCGTCGATCCCGAACGTCTGGGGGTGATGGGCTGGAGCTACGGCGGCTACATGACGTCGTGGATCATCACGCAAACGAAGCGCTTCAAGGCGGCGTCGGTCGGGGCGGGGGTGACGAACCTGATGTCGTTCACCGGCACAGCCGATATTGCCGACTTCATCCCCGACTACATGGGGGGCGAATTCTGGGACGAGTTCGATCGCTGGCGTTCCCATTCGGCGATGTTCCAGATCAAAGGGGCGGCGACGCCCACGCTCATTCAGCACGGAGACAAGGACGTCCGCGTCCCGATCTCGCAGGGGTACGAGCTCTATAACGCGCTGAAGCGGCAGGGAGTTCCCGTGAAGATGGTCGTGTATCCCCGGCAACCGCACTCGTTGCAGGAACCGAAGCTGCAACTCGACGCCGCCCAACGAAATGTGGAGTGGTTCGACCAGTGGCTGGGAGTCACGGCGAAGCCTTAGATCCCCTCGCGCCAGACGCCGCTCAAAAAAGAATTCTCGCGGTGAATCGACAAATACCGCGAGGTCGCGCGGGGCGAAAACAGGGGCGAAAACTGGTCTCCCGGCAGTTGGGGTGATGTGCTAGATTCCGGCCGAACCAGCGGACTGGATTTCCTCTCGACGGTTTCAAGGAAGGAACCTGCACTATGTCGCGCCAGTGGCGGCGGACGTCGCCGAAGACAGCCTGCATTTCCGGCGGGCTCCTCGCCGTCCTGTGTTTCCCTCTGTTTGCTGAAGATCTCCCGACTCCGGCTTCGACGCCGAAGCCGGCGGAGACCACCGCCGTTGAACTCGCCGAAGGTGAATCTGCCGCCCCTTCCGAGAAGCACCTTCTGGCATTCAAATTTCGCCCCGATCAGGTCGTGCGCTATGAAGTCAGGCACGAGACCGAAATGACCACGCATTTCAGCGGATCGACCGAGATTGCCAGGAACAAATCCGAGTCCCGAAGGGCCTACAAAGTCACGCAAGTGACTCCCGAAGGGCAAGGAGACCTGCAATTGTCGATCGAATGGGTCCACATGACCGCCCAGTTCGACAATGGGGTCAGCAAGACCAAGCCGATCGAATTCCAGAGCGACGACCCGAACAAGCGGCCTCAGCAGTTCCAGCACATTCTGGCGACGATCGGCCCCCCGCAGGCCACGATTCGCTTCAGCCCCTCCGGGCGTCCGCTCAAGGCCGAACCCCTTGTCCCGACTCCACCGTCGAACACTGATCCCGCAAAGGACAAGGCATCGCCGGCGTCGGGCTCGGTGGCGGCCATGGCCGCCGATGCGTCGCACGAAAATTACCTGATCCTGCTTCCCGAGCAGCCGGTTGCCGTCGGCGAGACGTGGAAAGACCGATTCGAAATTGTGGCGCGGGAACCGCCGGATAAGATTCCTGTCAAGATCACCATGCAGCGCTCGTTCAAGCTCACAGAAATCAAAGAGGGGCGCGCCACAATCGAGTTTCGCACGGTGATCCTGACTCCCATCCAGAATCCGGCGATCAGCGCCCAGCTCATGCAGCGCGAGACAACGGGCAAGTTCGTATTCGACGTCGAGCAGGGATTGATCGTTTCCCGCGAGGCGACGTGCGACCGGATGGTCGTCGACGCACTTGGCCCCAAGAGCTCGACGCGCGCCATCAGCAAGTACCAGGAAAAGCTGCTCACCGTCACGGCCACCGCCGGCCGCGACGCCCCGACCGAGACGACAAGCTCCAAGCAATAGTCGTCCGCAGGATGTGGCCATGAAGCGCGTCGAGATCACCGAACCTTTCTCCACTCTGCTGGCCTCCACCCGGCGAATCGTCGAGGAGGTCAAGGCGCAGGCGGTGGTCATGCTCGCCGATCTTCCCTACGACTTCTCCGCCATCCGCAACGAGTTGCACCCGGTGCGGCTGGTCGTGGCGACCGACAAAGTCGAGCTCTTCCGCACGGTCCTCGACGACGACGTCGATCTGGTTCCCCTCGTCCAGGAGCCCGAGAGCCGGCGGTTGCAATTGAGCCAGGCTTTGCTCGAAGCCATTGCCGACGAGCTGTTGCAGTCGGGCGATAAGGTTGTCGCCCTTTATCCGGGTTTCGAGCTTCACGACATCGACACGCTCAGCATCATCAGCCTCGGCGAACACCTGGCGCGGCTCACGTCCCGCGACTTGCAGCGCCTGGAGACGCAGGTTCCGCTCGAAACCCTGCGAACCGTGGTCGACCTGGCCATCGAGATCGGCCGCGAAGGCCGCGAAGGCAAACCCGTGGGAACCTTGTTCGTCGTGGGGCAACATCGCAAAGTCCTTAAGATGTCTCACGAACAGGTCCACGACCCGTTTCGGGGGTACAGTGCCAAAGAACGTCAGATTCGCGACGCCCGCGTTCGTGAGAGCGTCAAAGAGATCGCCCAGTTGGATGGGGCCTTCATCATTTCCGCCGATGGAATCGTCTATTCCGCGGGGCGACACCTCGATGCGCCAGCCGGCGGAATCACCTTGTCGAAAGGGCTGGGGGCCAGGCACTGGGCGGCCGCGGCGATTTCCAAATCCACGAAGGCGATTGCGATCGCGGTCTCGGAATCGACCGGCACTGTCCGTCTGTTTCAGGATGGAAAGGTCGTGCTGCGGATCGAACCGATGCACCGGGCCATGAAATGGCAAAACTTCGAAGGAGAGTCGTCGCCGGTCGCGGACGACTGATCCGCTGTCGCTCTTGCCGCAGAGTCTGGGATGCAAATCTCATTACCCGCCAAAACATTTCCCGCAACGACCACGGGCAGGAACCACCCGATCGTTGACGCGAACCGCCTGGGAAAGACCTGTGTGATGTATTTTTGGCCCCCCACGAATTTACGCCCCTCGTGGTTTTTGATTCTCCTTGTTTGCGGGGGGATTCTGATGCTGGCGGGGTGTCATACGGCTCCATTCCATGCGGCGTCGCAACCCGGCGATGGGAAGCAGTCGAGTTCGCAGGGGAAAGGATCGGAGACGACGACGACCCGGGATTCGGATTGGCAGGAGGGGGCGCGATCCGTCGATTCCGAACAGAAAGCGCAGTACCACGAAGTGCACCCCGGTGAGACACTCTCCAACCTCGCAGCAATGTACGGCTTGTCGGTTGCTCAACTCTTGAACGCCAACAGCCTCGACGTCGCTGAAGAGCTGAAGCCCGGGCAGATCCTCAAAATCCCTCAACCGCACTGACATGCAACCGAACGATTCCGCGGTTCACGAAACGTTGTGGGCTCCGTGGCGGCTGTCTTACATCGTTTCGAGCAAAGATCAACCTCAGCCGGAGGGGTGCTTTCTCTGTCGCTATGCGGCCGCGCCGCGCGACGACGCGGCGAACCTTGTCGTCGCCCGCGGCCCGCGGACATTGACCGTACTCAACCGCTTTCCGTACAACAACGGGCACCTCCTGGTGGCGCCGCTCGCCCACAAGGCGAACCTGACGGATTTGGACGAAGAAGAGCTGCTGGAGTGCCAGCGGGCCCTCCAGCGGATGATCGAATCAATCACGAAGACCATGTCAGCAGAGGGGTTCAACCTGGGGTTGAATCTGGGCAAAATCGCAGGGGCAGGAGTGCCGGGGCATCTGCACTGGCACCTCGTCCCCCGATGGAATGGCGATACGAACTTTATGCCGGTTTTGACCAACGCCAATGTGATTCCGCAGTCGCTGGATGCGCTCTATTCGCTGCTTGGCAATGCTCTGGCGACGACCTGGCGCGAATTTGAGCAGACTTGATTCCTGCGCCCCTTTGCTCGACAATACGGTTTTACGTTCGCTGCGTAGTTTTTATTTGCCTTTTCGACCCTCCTGAACGATCAGTGGCGACGTTGGAGTTGAGGGTGATTTTTTGCTGGTTTCGACGGATCGTTGCCGCGTGCCAGCGGCATTCTGCGACAGAACTCGAAGTCGTTTGTTGACTTGCGGGTTCGTCGGCGCGATTCAGTCGATGTTGTCACGGGCTTCACCACGAGGACAGGCGCTCGTCCTCTGAGTCGAACGGGTTATCTCGAGCGCAGGATCTGTGTAGAGAACCATGCTACTGCTTATCATCCGAATTCTGTTTGCGGTCATCTCGGCCGGCGCCATTGCGGCATTCGTCAATTCCGAGAGTCCGGCGCCGCCGTCTGTGGTCGCCAACCACCCCTTCATCGCCTTCGTGGTCCTGCTGCTGCTGACGCAGTTGGTGACGTTCGTCGATATTCTTATCCCGCGAAAGCGGATCGAAGTCGTCTCCGCGGTCTATTTCGGGCTGCTGATCGGATTTCTGCTGAGTTATCTGAGTCGCCTCGCACTCGATCCAGTTGTCGCGCCGCAGTTTCAGGGGATCGTGCAGATGATCACGAACCTGATCTTCCCCTACATCTGCGTGACGCTGCTGCTCCAGACCAAAGACAAGTTCCGGTTCATCATTCCCTACATCGAGTTTGCCAAAGAGGTTCGCGGCGGCCGTCCCTACGTTCTCGACACCAGCTCGATCATCGACGGCCGTATCGCCGACGTGATCGAAACCAAGATCATCGACGCCCCGTTGATCGTTCCCTCGTTCGTGCTCCAGGAATTGCAGGATATCGCCGACAGCAACGACAAGCTCCGCCGAAATCGCGGTCGCCGGGGGCTCGATGTCCTCAGCAAGCTGCAGTCGAACCCGCACATCGAGGTGAAACTGCACGAAGTCCAGCCGGATGAGGCAAAGGGCATGACGGTCGACCAGCGGCTGGTCGATCTTGCCAAGAAGCTCGGTGGCTGCGTCGTCACCAACGACTTCAACCTGAACAAGGTTGCCAGCGTGCAGGGGGTCGACGTGATCAACCTCAACGACCTCGCCAACTCGCTCAAGCCGCGATACCTCCCGGGCGAGCGGCTGACGATCAAGATCGTCAAGCCGGGCGAAGCCCCGGGCCAGGGGGTGGGCTACCTCGACGACGGGACGATGGTCGTCTGCGAAGACGGCGGGGCTTCGATCGGCCGCGAGACCGACATCATCGTCAAAAGCGTCCTGCAATCGAGCGCCGGGCGGATGATCTTTGGTCGACTGCCGACGGCCGCCGATCGGTGATGCCCCCCCCCGCCAGATCGTTCGATACCCTCGTGCGAAAAAAAGCAAGATTGTCTGTGCGCCCGAGCCGAAGATACAATCAATAATGGGTGTTTGAATCTGACGACGGTGGGCTCATGTAGGGTGTTCAGGGCCCTATTTCGGTAAGACGTATGACAACGATCATTCTGCCGCCGGATAT
>JAGVKR010000591.1 GCA_020050375.1 Planctomycetales bacterium | reverse complement strand
TCATTAAGAAGCTGTGCCAGTTCCGCGATCGTCGGCCGTTCGAGCAGCGAGGTCAGAGGAAGGTTCTTCCCGAATTCCATCTGAATCCGCGCGAACATCGCCAGAGCCCGAAGAGAATCCCAGCCACGATCGAAGAAGCTCTCGTGGATGCCGATGGCCTCCAATTGCAACACATCGCACCAGATTGTTGCCAGCCGACGTTCGAGCGGCGTCCGCGACGCAGTCTCGTCGCGCTCCGCGACGCTTTGTCCGTTCGACGACTGGGGGCGGGAGAACGAGGGGGCGGGGAGTGCGGCCCGGTCGAGCTTGCCGGTTTCCGTCATCGGCAGAGACTCGACGAACACGAACAGGTCCGGAATCATTGACGACGGCAGCGTCGTCAGCAGGTCCTGCCGCAACTGGCGGGCCTCGAGCTGTTGCTCTTGGGCGACAACATACGCCACGAGCCGCAGTGTATCGTCGGAATCGGGCCGGGCGACAACCGCCGCCTCGCGGACCGATTCGTGATGCGTCAGGGCGTTTTCAATCTCGCCGATTTCAATCCGCACCCCACGGATCTTGACCTGATGATCGGCTCGGCCGTGGAATTCGAGGCAGCCGTCGCTGCGCAGCAACCCGAGGTCTCCTGTTCGGTAGATCCGCATCGCGGGGTCCGCCGGATCGGTCCGAAACGCCTGCCGCGTCAACTCTTCATCCCGCCAGTATCCGGGTGAGCAGAAGCGACTGCGGATGACGATCTGCCCGACGGCGCCTGTCTCGACCAGTTGCCCCGCATCGTCCACAAGCAGGAGATCCTTTCCCGGCACGGGGTAGCCGGCAGGAATGACCGCTTCGTTGGGCTCGCTCGATTTGTCGAGAAAGTGCATCCGGTAGTTGTTGACCTCGGTGGCGCCGAGACGATTGACCATTCGGCAATCGTCGGGAAAATGCGCGCAGAACAATTCCCAATCGCGCTTCGTCACCGGTTCGCTCCCGAGAACAAGGAGCCTGGGTGTCAGCAGGCCGGGGGAACCGCGTAGCGTCTCCATGAATCGACGGAAAGGGCTGGGGGCCCAATTGACCACTGTCACGCCCAGTCGATTGTGCCAGTCTCCAAGCCCCGACAGCCCTCGGGATCGAATGTCCCACGGGCAGATGGTCGCCCCGTTGAGCAGGGCGGCGAGAATCTCGGCCCAGGCCGAAGAGAAGCTTGGCGAATGCAGCCAGGTCAAGCGGTCCGCTTCTCCGATCCGAAGTTGCCCGGTGTAGATTCCGATATTGTGCAGGGCCGTCCGGTGGGTATGAACAATCCCTTTCGGATGACCCGTCGATCCGGAGGAGTAGAGCAGATAGGCCGGCCGGTCGGGAGAAAACGGCTGCTGTGGATCGACGGTGGGCTGTTCTGATTCGAGCGATTCCAGAATGATGACGAACCGCGACACTCCAGCCAGCTCACGCGCGAACGACTCATTCCGCCGATTGCTAACGATCACCGACCCGCCTGAATTCTCAACCATCCAGGCCAGACGGGCGATGGGCCACGAGGGATCGAGCGGTGTGGCGATCTTTCCGGCTTTGACCGCGCCGAGAAACGCCACGAGCATGGGCGTTGCGTGCTCGAGCAGAAGCGCCACGGGCTCATCGCCGTCGCCATGTGCGTCGAGGAGGCGGCAGGCCAAGCGGTTCGCCGACTCGTTGAGCTCGCGATAGGCGTATTCGCGATCGCCGTCCACAGACGCCGTCTTTTCAGGAGTCGAGCGGGCGATGCGTTCGAATCTTCGCCCAATCAAATCGTCGGCCCAGGTGTCGATCGTGTCGTCCACAGGCATCCGGACATTCCCGATGTCGAAGAGGTGATGGTGGTGTGTCGCTCACGGCGTTGAGCCTCGGTGAAGTGTGACGAGGCTGTCCAGGCGACGCGAGGGGCGGCCCGCGGTGCGGATCGCCGATCGTCAGTTCACAGATCGGGTTTTGACGAAGAGATCACGATGATAATTCACGCGGCATTCATCACAACTTCACATTTTCCTGTTATCTCAACACTCATGATTCTACGTGATTCGAACTTTTCCAGACAAGATGGCAAGGGCCCACAGAAATGAATGGTACCTTCCAAAAGCAACCAGCGTCGGGATGCGTTTCCGACACGTTGCAAATCGTCCGGCGTCGTTTCGGATTTCCAGCGAAATCGCTGTGTTTGGCGATTGTACTGTCCGCGACCGGGTGCGACCGAGGACCGGCACCACCGCCGCTCAACGTCAAAACGTATCCCCTGAAGGGGAAGCTGCTGGTAGGGGGCAAGCCGGCCCGGAACGCGACGATCATGTTCTATCCGATCCACAGTCAGGCGGCTTCTCCCACATCGCTGAATGCGGTGGATGCTCCGAGACTTCTGATCGGCGCCACGGCCAATAGCGACGGGGAATTCGAGGTGCGGACAAACGGGATCAACGACGGCCTTCCGGAAGGAAAATACCGCCTGGCCGCCAGTTGGCCCGATCCCAAGGTCGTGCCGAATCGCGACGGCGATCGGGAAGGCAAGGATCTCATCCCCCAGCGGTACCGAGCACCCGAAACGTCGGGACTGGAAGTGACGGTTCCGTCCTTGGACGGCGCGCCCCTGG
This sequence comes from Planctomycetales bacterium, assembly GCA_020050375.1. Classification (GTDB taxonomy): domain Bacteria; phylum Planctomycetota; class Planctomycetia; order Planctomycetales; family Planctomycetaceae; genus SIAF01. The sequence goes on along the minus strand of JAGVKR010000591.1, from coordinate 2,698 downwards.
TCCTTGAGCTTGCCGGGAAATGAGCGGTGTGCCGCGAGGCGGATCGATATCAAGACGAACAAGCGTGATGGCTGTAATTCGTGTCGAGTACTCATCAGTTTTTCAGGAAGGGGCATCAACATGTCGCGTCGACGCAACGGTTTCACATTGATCGAGCTCCTGGTGGTCATCGCGATCATTGGAGTGCTGGTCTCGCTGCTGCTGCCGGCGGTGCAACAGGCGCGCGAGGCGGCACGCCGCGCGCAGTGCCGCAACAATCTCAAGCAGATTGTTTTGGCGTTGCACAACTACGAATCGACGTATCGCACGTTTCCCATGGCGCGCGTTCCCAATCTGAATACGACCTCCCCCGGCTCGCCGACAACGATCTTCACCGACGGCGACTGGCAGGAACGGTTCACGTCGGGCATGACGATGATCCTTCCCTACGTCGATCAGCAGCCCCTGTACAATCAGTACAACTTCAACGCCCGTTGGAATGACCCGCTCAACCGGGCGGTGGTTGCGACGCCGCTCTCGGTCTATGTGTGTCCGTCGACCGCGACTGGAGACCGGAGCGACCAGAGCACCGACGGAGCGGCCGCCGGCATCCCCAGCCCCGTCCGCGGGACAGCCGCCGACTATAACTTCATCACGCGCATCTCCGACAAATGGTACCGCGGCGGATTGGGATACACTGCGGCACAAACTCCAAAAGGCGCCGCGTTGAAGGGGGCTCTTCCCCGTGGAAAGCCCTCAGACTCGACTGAAGCATCGGCCCGCTTGTCGGACATTACCGACGGGACCAGTAACACCGTGATGATTTGCGAATCCGCCGGCGGGCCCACGGCGTACTACCGCGGCCTCAAGCAGATCCCCGCAGCGTATCTCGGGAACGCGGCCTACCCGTCCGTCACCGCCGACCGTTTCGTCAATCTCGGCGGCTCGCTTGTGCTTCTGACGGGCACGTCGTGGGCCGATCCGGACCGCGCGATGGGACCCAACTCAACCCGTTACGACGGCCTGGCGAAAGCGACAAACACTCCGGGAACGGGGACCAGTGCCATCAATTGCATCAACGACGCCGAATTCTACAGCTTCCATGCTGGCGGTGCGATGTTCGGCCTGGCGGATGGCTCGGTCCGGCTCATCAGCGAGAATATCAGCCTGGCGACCATGGCGGCGCTCATCACACGACAGGGAGGAGAGGCGGTCAGCGATTACTGAATCACGGCGCTGAGAGGAAGCGACAGGCGTTTGGGAATTGGGGGCCGAACCCGACGCCCCAACGCCGGGAAAGCTTGTCATCCGCGTGGACGAGCACGGCCTCAAGCCCGATCTCGAAGGCATCACCCTCCTGAAACCGCCGCGAGAAAACGGCATGGGCCATGACGGCTGCCTGATACTGTCGAGTCAGGGGCAGAGCCGTTATTTTGTCTACGAGCTGGATAACGACCATCGGTTTCTGGGGACTTTCTCAATCGCCGGGGCCGAAGAGATCGACGGCATCGCTGAACCTTTGGGAGCAGCGTTTCCTCACGGCGTCTTCGGCTGCCACAGCAATCGCGGCGAGAGGCCGATTCTGCTGACTTCCTGGGCGGAGATCAGCCGCGCGCTCAAACTGCCGGTGCGGTGAAACAGGTGCCGTGCAGCGCGACGTTCGGCTGCCCGCGGCATCTGCACCACGCAGAGCTCCACGGTTTGAGCCACCGGCTCCCTGTTCCGCGAAAACAGTCGCCGACTGGCTCGAGTCCGGCTGGATTACGCACCATTCGCTGTTAGGATAGGGGTGCGTCTCTCATTCACCAGGGCCCAATCCGTCACCATCCACACGCAGGCGTTGAGGAGCCGCTTGATGCCTCTCACGGTCAATTGCCAATGTGGCGCCAAGGTCGAAGCACCCGACGACGGATCGGCCACTCGTGTCAACTGCCCCAATTGCGGCGCAGCGATCTTTTTGATGGGGCTATCGGAGACCGGTGACGTTCCCGAGACCTACGGGATTGCCGGCGGTGAAGATTTCGAACCGGCGGAGATCGCTCCCCCTCCCGTCGTCGTGCCCGATTCGTCGAGCACTGTTCGCCCGCCCGGCTGGTTTGATCGCTACAAGGCCAGCCCCGAGTCGCGCAAAGGGGAGCGGGCCAAAATGGTCGAAGTGATCGTGAAGGTGGGGAGCGCCGCCACGGCCGCCGACCCCTTTGCCGCCGCCCTCTATCATGCGGCCACGCGTCCGGACGCCGAGGGAGCCATTGCCGAAGTCGCCAAAGTCGCGACCAGCGGGCATCCGGTCTATACCCCGGTCGCCGTCGCCTTCCTCGAGCACGTGGGGCCCAGTGAGGCGAAAGGAGCCAGCGCGGTTCTGCGAATGCTGCTCGATGCGCGCGATCCGCAGGCCCAGTTGATTCTTGTCCAATGCCTTCAGAGAATCGGTCCGACGCCGATCGTGCACGTCCGCGATTTGATCGCCGCGCTGGGGAGTCCGCAAAGCTCGATCTACCTCTGGGTCGTGCAGTGCCTGACCCTTATCGGACCGGCGGCAAAAAAGGCGGGGGACGCGCTCTATAAAACGCTCAAGCTCACGCAGCACGATCTGCGGCTCGCGGTGATCGAAGCGCTGGGGGCGATCGCCGGAGATCCCGAGCGCGTCGTGCCCCTCTTGCTCCAGGCGCTCAAGCATCAGAACCCCGAGTATCGCCGCCGCGGCGCAACGGCGCTGGGG
>JAGVKR010000096.1 GCA_020050375.1 Planctomycetales bacterium | reverse complement strand
GTCAACATCGGCCCGGCCCGGGCCTGAACCGATTCGGCCTCGCTGGCCGCCGAGCAGCAAAACCACAGGCTGAGGGCATCAAAGAACTGCAATTGCGCGAGCGCCAGTTCGGCGGCGTCGCGCGTGTTCCGAGCCGGATCCAGCGCTTGCCATGCACTCAGGCAGTCGGCCATCAGTTTGTCGAATCGGGCCAGAAAGGGCTCGACGACGTCGCGGCGGACATCCGCGCTCAACCAACCGCTGACCCGGCGAGCCAAAACGCAAAAGTGACCGGCAACGACATAGGCTTCGAGCGGCCCGGCTGCGCGCGCCGTTTCGATCGACGCCGACCAGATCGCCGCCGAATCGGCCGGCTGCATCTCGGTGAACGATCGCGGTCGACCACTGGCGGAATCGACACCCGGCGCCAGGTCCCACTGGCGCCAACCATCGTCGTGATGCTCGATGGCCCACAGCAATTCGCGGCGGGGCCAGAGCGGGGCAAATTCGCCGGCTCCCCAGTGTTCGGCCAGCCGAGCCGCCAGTTGGGCATGCTCGATCTGCGAAATCAAAATCCAGGCCGGCGGCGGGGTGAGATCGCGGCGAATCATGAGAGCACCAAGGCCCAAGCCCTCGAAACGGAAAGTGCGCGCAGTTTGCGCACTGAAAGCCTATGCCGGAAGCGGCCTGGGGGAAAGCGACGGGCCGATTCCGATGGCAGAGGACTATTTTGCCTGGGTCGGTCGGGCTGCGGTCGAACTGGCCGCTTCGGCCATTCTCAACCCGTTCACCAATGTGCGGTCGGCATCGGCAAATCGGGGCGCCAGATCCTGCTCGAACGTGAAGGCCAGCGAAACGCCCTGACCGTTTTCGTCGTGGATCAGGTAGTAGATCCACTCGATGGGCAACTGCGACACGGTACCGTGCACCACCAGCCGCAACACGGTGTAGCCGGCGTCGTTGGTGCTTTGCGACGCCTTGACGAACTGGCCAAAATTCTTGCCCAGCGAGTTCTGTACGTCGCGTTGGAATTCGGCCAGCGTGATCTGTTTTTTCGCGCCGCTCAAGGCCGACATGTTGCACTGCGCCACCAGCTCGCCGCGGTCCAACATCCGCCAGATCGAGAGCTTCGAGTCGTCGCTCGTCAGGTACCAGCGGCGGTCGTGGTTAAAGCGAAACTTGCCCCCCTGCGACGAGTAGCTCAACTGCGACAGCTCGGGCGTGACCTTTTCCGGAATCTGTTCGAGCGCCGCCGCGGTCAACCCGGCGGAGGCGGCGATTGGCTGAATCGTCACGATGACTTTGGCCACGGTATCCAGGCCCGGACCGACGTGGCCGACCGATCGTTTTTCCTTGATCAGAAGGGCCAGGTAAGCAATCCGACGCGTTTTGAGATCGAAGCGATACTTGATTTTCAGCTCGATTTCGGTGGAAACGCCCCCCACGGCGCCGCTGACGTTGCCGGCAGCCGAGACGTGGGCCATGCCGTCGGCGACCGAGGCTAACATGCCTTCGACGTCGGTCCAACTGACGGCCTCGAGCGCCAACAGATCGGCCAGCGCCTGGTCCTTGAGTTTCCACGAATCGCCCAGCCCCACGGGCTCGCTGGGCAGCAGTTGGTCGATTACCAGCGTGTTGCCTGGCACCTCGATCAGGTCCAGCTCCTCGCGCGCCAGCGCTCCGGCCGGAGAGTAGAGCAGGGCCGGCGAGCTACCGGGCTTTTCGACCGCGATCAGGCTATGTCGCGGTTCAAGGCTCGGCTTCTCGCCTCCTTTATCGACCTTGATGACGGCCCTGGCCTCGTCGTAATGGCGCAGCGAGCGGTTCGGCAGGCCGGCTCCGTTGACGGCCAGCACCTGCTCGTCGTACTTGATGTTGGCCACGACGCTCATGGGCAGGTTCTTGGGCTTACCGTCGCTGACCAGCTTGACGTCGCCGCCGACTTGCAGGGCGATTTCGACGCGGGATTGTTCGCCCGAACGATGGGCCGGACGCAGTGACAGCTTTTCTGCCACCTCGGCAGCATTTAGCCCATTGGCCGACACCGCCAGAAGCGTCCAGCACAGGAAGAACCGCAGGTTGCGGGCGGAATCCATTCTCAACCCCCCAAATGATGTGGCACGGAGTTTGCACCCAGCCGACGTCCAGTCGAGCGCGAGGTGCTCCAGGGGATACATCGTCCCAGTTCAGCCTATCAATCCAATCGAACGAGACGTCAAACCAGGTCCGAAGTCGGGCGACTGGCGAAACTTGGGGAGTGCGGGAGTGCTAGCAACTGACCTGGGCCTGGAAATGCGGGAACTGGTATAAACAAGTAATCGGCCAGCCGAGCGAACAGTAAGGCGGGGCCAGGCGTATTAACCGGTTAAGCGGGGAAAACAAGGGGGCGCGCGAACTTATTTCGATCCCAAGCGACTTTTATACGTATGGAGAGAGAGCGTCAGGGTCGCAAATTTGTAAGAAACGCAAACCGCAAGGATCGGCTCAACGACACAGAAACGACACAGATAAACTCCTGGACCGCCCCGGCAGGGAATAAGTCCTGCCGGAACGGACGTAGAGTTAAACACGGGCCAGAAGAGGGGCGCGTGCATTAAGGAACTGATCTCAAGCGGGCGCGGAGTCGCAAGGAACACCGCCTGAGATCGTACCGGAAGAGGTCCTCTCATGCATACCGACTACCTGAATCCCATCATTCGGCAGCTCCGCGATCAGCAGGTTCGTTTCGCCCCCCGGGAAAAAAAGATCGAACAGGTCAACCGCGCCGAAAAACTGTTGGCCGAGTTGGACGCCGGGCGGACGTACACCTACGAATATCTTTGCTATCGGATCACCGACTATCGGCCCGATTCGTTTCCGAACCTGAAGCTCTCGGGACAAGATGCCGGCCACGACTTGCGTCTGTTCGTCGAGGATCTTTCGGACGCGGCCGACGTGCCGGCCGCCAGCGCCGGCGAGCGGGTGATGACGGTCGAAGAGTTGAGCCGCATGTTCAAGGTCTCGACCAAGACGATTTCCAGGTGGCGGCAACAGGGGTTGGTCAGTCGCCGGTTTGTGTTTGATGGTCGAAAGCGAGTGGGTTTCTTGAAAAGTTCTGTCGAACAATTTGTCGCGAAGAACGAGGACCGCGTGCGTCGCGGCGCCCGTTTCAGCCAATTGACCGCCGAAGAGCGGGGCGAGATCGTCGAGCGC
>JAGVKR010000776.1 GCA_020050375.1 Planctomycetales bacterium | reverse complement strand
GCGAGATCGAGTTTTGTCTTCCCTGGCCGGCGTCGGAATCGACAGACGCGACGACGACGCAGGAATCGTCCCGCATCATCTCCGGCAAGCTCGACTGCCTGCTGCAATTGGCGGACGGGAGTTGGATCGTTCTCGACTACAAAACGGGAAAACTCCCCGCAGGGAAAGGACCAGCGTATGTCCTGGCCGAGTATGAAATGCAACTGGCGATCTATGCGCTGGCAGTGCAGCGCATGAGCGGCAAATGGCCGGCCCGGTCGGAGCTGATTCTGCTGCGGCACGGCGCTGAGCCGATCGGATTCGACGCACTCCATGCCGACTGGCCAAAGCTGACGGGCCGCATCGATGTGGCAGTGCGCGAGATCCTTACGAGCGGAACGCCGGCGGTTTCTCATGGAATGGAATAGGGTGTTCCTCTCCCGACGATCGCGAGCCGGCTCAGAAGAATTTGGGGATCAGCCCGGTCAGTGTGTCGCGGATCGTGTCGAGCACCTGATTGGCCATCGCACTTGGCCCAAGCATGCGTGATTCCGCTGTCAGCACGAAGGCTGCGATTAAGGCCAGGGGAACTCCCCAGCGAACCATCCACTCGAGCATGGTGACCCTTCCAGAGGCTGTAATTTGAGTCTACGTCATAAAAGAGCCACGCGCAGGGCATTCCGTCCGAATGGCACAAAAAATTGGACCGCCGTTCGGCGGCACGGCGCGGAAACGCGGGCGAGCACTGGAAAAAAAGAATGCCGGCAAGCCAGAATAGCCCGATCGCACCGCGCCCGCTGTGAATGGCGTGATCCTGCAAACACTGACTCGACCCAACCGGAGCGAAAATATGGCCGAACAGAAACGTGGCGGCATCGTCAAAAAAATCCTCGTCGCGCTCGCCGCGATCATCGTCGTGTTTCTTGGCTTCGTCGCCGTGCAGCCTTCCGAGTTTCGCATCACGCGATCGGCGACAATCGCCGCGCCCCCGGAGACGGTCTTTACGCAGGTGAACGACTTTCACAAGTGGGAAGCGTGGTCGCCGTGGGCCAAGCTCGACCCGAACGCGAAGAATTCGTTCGAGGGCCCCTCGGCGGGAACGGGCGCCAAATTCCACTGGTCGGGCAACAGCGAGGTCGGCGAAGGGGGAATGACGATCACCGAGAGCCAGCCGAACGACCTGATTCGCATCAAGCTGGAATTCCTCAAGCCCTTCGCCGCCACGAACACCACCGAATTCACGTTCGTGCCGGAGAAAGAGGGGACGCAAGTCACCTGGAGCATGTCGGGCAATAACAATTTCATGGGCCGGGTCTTCTGCCTGTTCATGAATATGGACAAGATGGTCGGGGGGGATTTCGAGAAGGGACTGACCAGTATGAAATCGATCGCGGAGGCAGCGGCCGCCGGGCAACCGGCCGACGAAAAGCCGGCGGCTGAAGAATCTTCGGCAGAAGAATCACCGGTGGAGAAGGCAGAATAAAATCGAAATCGCAGACCGCTTGTCGATTTCGCGCATTGCCGGACGACTACTCTGTGAAAGCAGCCAGTCAAATTTGTGAGGTGCTGCCGCAAGAGCGCAAGTCATTGCGGAGAATCGTCAAACGTCGTTTTGGGCATCGCTAAGGCGGCTGGAAGCCGCCGCTGCTTCGCCTTGATCCAATGGAACCAGCTCTCCGAAACCTGATCGACAACTGAGAAAGGAATAATCCATGAGCGGCGTTCGAGTTCTGGTGGGAACGCGCAAAGGGGCGTTCATTCTCACGTCTGACGGCAAACGCCAGAAGTGGGATGTTTCGGGCCCGCACTTCGGCGGCTGGGAGATTTACCACCTGAAGGGCTCCCCGGTCGATCCAAACCGCATCTACGCCTCGCAGTCCAGCGGCTGGTTCGGGCAGGTGATGCAGCGTTCCAGCGACGGCGGCAAAACGTGGGAGACGGTTGGAAACAAGTTCGAATACGACGGCGTCCCCGGCACGCATCAGTGGTACGACGGCACGCCGCATCCCTGGGAATTCAAACGGGTCTGGCATCTCGAGCCGTCGCTCACCGATCCGGAAACTGTCTACGCCGGCGTGGAAGACGCCGCGCTCTTCCGCTCGACCGACGGTGGGCAGACGTGGAACGAGCTCTCCGGACTGCGTCGCCACGGCACGGGATCGAGTTGGGCGCCCGGCGCCGGCGGAATGTGCCTGCACACGATCCTCATCGACCCAACCAACCACGACCGGATGTACATCGCCATCTCGTCCGCCGGAGCCTTCCGCACCGAAGACGGCGGCAAATCGTGGAAGCCGATCAACCAGGGCCTCAAATCCGAGTACATTCCCGATCCGACTGCCGAAGTGGGGCACTGCGTCCACCGCATCACAATGCACCCCTTGAAGCCCGGCGTGCTTTTCATGCAAAAGCACTGGGACGTGATGCGCAGCGACGACGCCGGGGACAAGTGGCACGAAGTGAGCGGCAACCTGCCGACCGACTTCGGCTTCGTGATCGACGTCCACGCCCATGAGCCCGAGACGATCTACGTGGTCCCCATCAAAAGCGACTCCGAGCACTATCCGCCCGATGGAAAGTTGCGCGTATACCGCAGCCGAACGGGTGGCAATGACTGGGAGGCACTCGCAAACGGACTCCCGCAGAAGGATTGCTACGTCAACGTCCTCCGCGACGCGATGGCGGTCGATTCGCTCGATTCGTGCGGCGTCTATTTCGGCACGACCGGCGGCCAGGTCTACGCCTCGCCCGACGCCGGCGACCACTGGGCTCCGATCGTCCGCGATCTCCCCGCCGTGGTCTCAGTGGAGGTGCAGACGCTGGCGTAGGTTGCGGGATGGGATTGAGGATTGAGGATTGAGGATAGAAGATGGAGGATCGAGAATCGAAAGATCGAGGGATCAACGAGCGTCAAAAATCGCCTCCCCCTTCCCCCCTTGCGGGGGAAGGGATGGGGATGGGGGGTGAACGTCGATCGATTCTCAAGAGTAATCCCCGCGCCCCATGTTCACCCTGACCCCCGACCCCTGATTCCTGCCCCCTCTCTCCTCTCTGCCTCGCTCCCATGCCCACCATCCGCGTCGTCCTCCCTCAACACCTGCAGACGCTCGCCAAAACTTACGGCGAAGTGCGGCTCGATATCGAAGGCGAAGTGACGCATCGCGCAGTGCTCGATGCGCTGGAAATCCGCTTCCCGACGCTACGGGGGACGATGCGCGACCCGATCACGCTCCGCCGACGTCCGCTGCTGCGGTTCTTCGCCTGCGAGCGGGACCTGACGTCCGAATCGCTCGACACACCACTCCCCGCTCCCGTCGTTGCGGCGACGGAGCCATTCTGCATCATCGGGGCGATTGCCGGGGGGTAGCCGTTCGTCGCACGGGAGGCGGCCGGCGACGAACACCCTCTACTCGACGACGATCTTGAGTCCCGGCCCGAGATCGGTTTTCGGGGCCCGCGGATTGCGGATCGTGAGCGTGCCGGTGATCTCAGCCGGCTCCGAAGCGCTCTCGACGACAATGTAATCCTCCTTCTGCATGCGGACGGTCGCCCCGTCCCCTTTGATGACGAGATTCGAGACATCGCGGGCAGTGAAGACCGAGTCATTCTTCGCCCGATACTCGCCGCGTTTGGCGGTGACGACAACTCCTTTTTCGAAAACCAGTTCCTGGTTTCCCGCCAGCTTGATCGGCCGAATGATCCAGTCGCTCTCCATTTTGGGGACGACCACCCGCCTGGCCCCCGAATCGATCGCCGCCTGAAGGGCCGACGTGGAATCTTCCGGATCAACCCCCCACCACGCCGCATTGGCGGTCGTCTCTTTGCCGGCGAGGACGTCGGCGACGGCTTGCGGGTTGGCGATGTTGGCGGGAGGTTCGGCCGCGAAGGCGGAGTTTGCGACGAGCAGCAGGGTGGCGAGCGCCGCGGGGATGGGGTGTTTCATGGTCGAATCTCGGCGTATGACGAATGGAATGGCAATCGCAAAGCATCATACACGACACGCGACAAGCAAGCTCGACGGCGAAACAGGGGTTGGGAGCGCGGGATGCGCCTTTCGGCAGACCGGTGCGGCCCTGGTCCCCGTTCCCTGGTCCCCCGCCCCCGCGCCCCCGGCGGCCAAAATGGCTGGCCTTGACCGATTTCGGATTTGCGTCTATATCTCCCGCCGCTTCTCAATCCCCTCTTCATTTCCACACGTCCATTCGCCCACCCGGCCATCCCGGTCACTTGCGGCGCAGCTTTGCTGCGCGGAGGCGTCATCGCTCATGTTGCTGAACCTCACCCGATCGTTTTGCGGCTCGCGGTCGCTGTGTTGCCTGCTCCTTCTGGCGCTCGCCGGTTGCCAGAAACTGAGCCTGCGCTCGCAAAACCCCGATGATGACGACGAAGTCAAAGCCCCTGAGACACTCTTCATTGCCGATCAGGTGACGGTCTCAGGATTGCACACCATCGACGTCGAAACGGTCTCGATCGTGACCGGACTGGACGGCACCGGCGGTGATTCGCCGCCGTCACTGTGGCGCACGATGGCGGTCGACGAAATGCGTCGTCGCGGCGTAAAGAACCCGCATCAGCTATTGGCCTCGCCCAACACGGCCCTCGTGATCGTGCGGGCGGGGATGTCTCCGGTGATTCAGGTCGGGGACCGCTTCGATGTCGAGGTCGCCCTGCCCGAGAACACCGAAGCGACCAGCCTCAAGGGAGGTCATCTGCTGGAGTGCTACCTCTCGGAACAGGCGATCGTGCCCGGCAAAGGTCCCGTCAAAGGGCACATCCTGGGCAAGGCGGAAGGCCCGGTCATGCTTTCGACCGGCGAAGGGGACAGCGCTTCGATGGCCGGAGTTCTCAAACGCGGGCGCGTGCTGGGTGGTGGTGAATACAAAGGGGGCATCCTCCGCAAAGATCGCGAAATGGGCCTCTATATTCGCAACGATCTGCGCAGCGTTCGTCAGGCCCGGCGGATCTCGATGGCGATCGGCAAGCGGTTCTATCACTTCGATCACGGCATCAAGAAGCCGCTCTCGGAAGCCAAGACCGATCAATACATCGAGCTGAAGGTCCATCCGCGCTACAAGGAAAACTACATTCGTTACGTGCAGGTCGTCCGCATCATCGCGCTCAACGAGACGCCGGTCGAGCGCCGAGACCGAATGGAGCGGTTGCGGAAAACGCTGATGGTTCCGCAAACGGCATCGAGGTCGGCCATGGAACTGGAAGCGATCGGCGCCGAGTCGGTCCTCATTCTCAAGGAAGGCCTCAAGAGCCCGAGCGCCGAAGTGCGGTTCTATTCGGCAGACGCCTTGGCGTATCTGGGCGACAGCTCGGGCGCCAAAGAGCTGGCAGCCGCGGCCCGTCATGAAGAGGCGTTCCGCATCTTCGCGCTGGCGGCGCTGGCGACGCTCGACGACACGGTGACCCGCGACCTCCTCAAGGAGCTGATGACCGAGCCGACGATTGAGATCAAAGATGACGCCCGCCGCGAAGTCTGGAGCGCCGAGACCCGCTTCGGCGCCTACCGCACGCTGTCGACCATTGATTCCGGCGACGATTTCATTCGCGGCCAGCCGATGCACGACGGAG
>JAGVKR010000820.1 GCA_020050375.1 Planctomycetales bacterium | reverse complement strand
TCGGCCGCGGGCCAGATTCCGAGCGGCATAATCCGCCAGGTAACAGGTTCCGACGACGAGCCCCAGGACGAAGAGCGAATGACAGTTGGCCCAAAGCAACTGCACCGCCGGAAGCAACCAGATCAGTCGCGGCCGGGCTTCGACCTGAAAAGCGATAAACAGCCATGCCGCAAGAAACAACTGCGACAACATCTCGGGGCGCTCGAAGCCACGTCCTGAAATCGCAATGACCGGCAAAAACCACAGCAGGGCTTTGACCGAGGCGGGGAGCGACCGGCCCGCTGCCCGCCAGCCAACTCCAACGGCGGTCGTAATAACAGCCGCTTTGGCCAGAATAACGAGGTCGCTTCCTCCCAAGCGGTAGAGCAGCGTGATCAGAACCTGGAAGCCCCAGTGCAGGTCGATCCACGTCTTCTCGGAATCGGTGAACGTGAACCAATCGCGTTGTGGCACCTGACCCCCTTCGAGAATCATCTCGCCGGTCTTCAGGTGCCACCAGAAGTCGGTGTCGTACAGCGGATAAATGAGGCTGACAAACGTTCCGACGAGGAACAGGGCGAACAACAGTGCGTTCCACCGTCGCGCAGATTCCGTTTCGGGGTCGGTCGCCTCCGCGGCGCGACGAGGTTTTCTGGAAGGAGTAGACATGCTGCTGCCTATCCTGTCGTGAGGCCGTCCGCCATGCAAGCCGATCGCGGCGCGCGCGTTTCCCCCCCTTAGGAAGGAGGGGGCAGGGGGGGTCGCGCCGCAGAGATGCCGCACAACCGCCGCAAGGCCGCTTGCCAGAAATGCGGATTTCAAATCGCCTTCGATGAATGATCGCTTGACAGGAGGGAAAGTCGATCCCGTTTGGACACGCCCCCCCAACCTCCCCTTCCTAAGGGGGGAGCGATCGCGCGCCTGCGGCCCACCGCCGCATACCGGAAGCGGCGCCGGCGCATCTGTTGACGCCCAACAGCGGAGGCCGCTCAGGCCGTGCCGTCGCCGAATTCCTCTTTCCCAGATTTCCCGGGCGTGCTATCTTTCGCCCCCCGCGCGGCCGAGGAGAAATGGACTGAGCATCTCGGCACTGCGCTTCCTGTTCGTCGGCTTCCTGATTTGTGGGGAAGGATTCCCATGTACCAAGCCATTTGGAAATTGACCGCTCTGGCGGTGGTCGTTGGCATCGGTGTTGTGGTCGTCGTGCAAGCCCAGCGCGGCTTCAACAACGTCGACCAGAAACAAGACCCGCTCGGCGTTCCCGCCGAGACGACCCGAAGCGACACTGACAGCGATTTCGACACGCTCTCGTCGCAGGCCGAGCCAGAACAGCCCCTGGAAGGTTTCGATGACGAGAGCCCGACGGTCCCCGCGTCGGCCAAGACGAATTCTTTGTCGCGCCGCAAAGAACATTCGACGATTCCGGAGGACGACGATCCATTCGCCGACTCAAAAAAACCTCTTGATGGATCCGCGCGCCGCGCCGCGCCGCAGTCGGACACGCGCGAGCGAACCGCTGCGAGAAATCGCCCCCGCTTGGCCGCGGCTGACGACGAGCTCACCGTGGAAAAACCGTCCTCGTCGACTCGCGAACTGGAACAGAGCGACAACGACGACCCGTTCTCCGATGAAAGTCGTCGCAAGCCCAACGCTCCCGCGACGAAGCCGGCAAAATCCAGTCGTGGCCCGGCGCTCCGCTTGAATTCTCTCACGGACGAAGATCAGGAAACGATCGGCGCATCGGCGAGTGAGTCGACCGACGACAAACAGACCAGCACCGGTCCGAAGCTCCTGGGCGACGACGATGATGCGACCTCCCGGTTGAGTCCCATTTCCGGCGACGATGCCGATCCATTCGGCGACGACGCGCCGGCCGCTCGTCGCGCTCCGGCGACCGACCCATCGGTCGCGAAAGTCGACGACGAAGATGATGTTCCCGACTCGTCGAAATACGATGAAGCGCCGAGAAAACTGCCGAAGCCCATCGGTCCGCCATCTTCAAACCGTGAGTCTGCCGAAGACGAAATGCCGATCATCGAACGGGCTGCGCCACAACGAAAGCCGGCAACTCCGGCTGTTCCGCGGGCGGACGAAGAAGCCGATGACGATGCGGACGCCTTTCCTGCCATCGGCAGGAAGCGTGCCGACAAACAGGAGCCCCGGCGGCTGCCCCCGGATCGCGAGGCGTCGATTCCGCTCGACGACGAGCCGGCTACGCAACCGGAGAAGACCCCTTCCCGCACGCGTCCCGATCCGTTCGCCGACGACGAAACGGACGGCGGGATCAAAACACTTCCGACTCGCCGAAAGGCGGATGATCAAGACGAAGCCGTGACGCGCGGCCGACCCGCTGCGCCGCTCTTCGAAGATGACGACAAACCTGTCGCCGCGCCAAAAGGGCGATCCTCCACCAGACCGGCGCTCGACGACGAAGACACAATCGAGCTCGGTGCCGAACCGCAACAGAAGCGTCCCGAACCGTCGTCTGCGCTTCGCGACGACGCCCCCGTCGTCGAAGCCCCGGCGAAGGAGTCCGACGACGAAGCGATCCGCCGATCTCCGCTGCCGGCCGTTGAAAGCCGGCCCGCTCCACGCCGCACGCCACAGCCTCAACTGACAATCGACAAGATTGCGCCGCCGACCGCCGTTCTCGGAAAGCCGATGGTCTATCAGATTGTCGTTAAAAACGTCGGTCCGATCGCCGCACGGCAGGTCGTTGTCGAAGACGCCGTTCCGGATGCGGCCCGAATCGACGGATCGATCCCCCAGGCGCTCCTCGAGAATCAGCATTTAATCTGGAAGCTCGGCACGCTCGAAGCGGGGCGCGAGAAGAAGATTCTCGTGCGGATGATTCCCCAAGCCGAAGGAACGCTCGGAACCGTCGCCACCGTGAATTGCGCCAGCGGCGCAGACGGAGCGCGCTCGGTTGCCGCACCTCAACTGAAATTCGACGTGATCACTCCCAGCCAGGCGGTCGTCGGCACGCCCGTTGCCCTCAAGTTCCGCGTCACCAACGTCGGCGAGGTCGACGCCAGCGGCGTCGTGATCCGCAACGTGCTTCCCGCCGGCCTCAGGCACCCCGACGGCGACGACCTGGAATACGAGATCGGCGCCTTGCCTGCCGGAAAGGTCCGCGAGGTCGAATTGACACTGACGGCGGGCCAGGCGGGAAAGACTGTCAACCGGGCGATCGTCACCGCCGACGGCAATGTGACCGAAGAGGCCAGCGCGTCGCTCGACATCGTCGGCCCGGCGCTCTCGCTGGCGCGCAGCGGAACGAAGCGGCTGTTTCCCGGCAAGACGGGCAACTATACAAACACGATCACCAATCCGGGATCGACGCCCGTCGCCAATGTCCGAGTTGTGGAAACGATCCCTCCGGGCATGGAATTCGCTTCTGCTTCGGATGGCGGTCAGTACGACGCTGCCAAGCGGAGTGTCACCTGGTCCATCGAGCGCCTCGCCCCCCAGGAGGTAAAAACGCTCACGATCAAGCTCAGTTCCTCGAGCCGCGGCGCCCGGATCAGCGTCGTTCGTGCTTACGATGCCTCGGGAGCCAGCGGCGAAACCGTGGGGACGACCCATGTCGCCGGCGTGCCGGCGCTCACGATCGACATCGGCGAGCTCGCACCGCATCTCGAAATTGGCGAACAGATTCGGATCCCGATCCGTGTGATCAACCGAGGATCGGACGCGGCCACCGGCATCCGCACCAGCGTGACGCTGCCGACGGGAATGGAACTGGTTTCGATCAATGCCCCGGTTGACTACAAAGTGGAGCGCGACCAGGCGCTTCGCGAAAAAGTGGGCACCGACGTTCCCGGCGTCCTTGACCGACTCAGCGGCGATCCGATCGCGACAGTGATCCGCTTCGCGCCGATCAAGCGGCTCGATGCCCGTGCCGATGCCATGATCGAGCTTACTCTCAAAGCTCGCGAGGCCGGCAATGCGCGCCTCAGGGTCGAGGTCGAATGCGAGCAGATCACCGAACCGGTCCGTCGCGAAGAAGTCACGACGGTTGCTGCCACGCAGGAATAGGCGAATCGGCAAGCGCAGCCATCGGGAAACAACAACGGCCTGTTCGAGGGATTACGGTCGAAAGCGACAGGCGCGCGGCGATCAGCACCCGGATCAACGCCCGCTCTTTCGGCCGCCACGATTCGACGGAGCGCCCTTGCCGCCTTTTGGCGTCCCCTGGCCGGACGATTTGATGCTCCTTCTTGGCGGCATTCGGGACATGCCCCCCATCCCGCCCATGCCTCCGACGCCACCAAGGCCTCGCATCGTTCCAGCGCCGGTCGATCGTCGGACGACCGCTCCCTGTGCCTCGGTCGATACGACCAACGGCGCCACAATCATGGAACACGTCAGCGTGACGACGAACAGCGTTCGTTTCTTGAACATGATCAAACTCCGGAACTGCTCTCCGGCGAACGGCACTTCCGCATGGAGAGAACCAGTATCCAGTTTTGGGTTTCCAGCGCCCCTTGTCAAGCGCTTTTTGAACGTTGCGACTGCGGGACTTGTGTTTGTTTCGGCCGGGCCTGTACGATCACAACGAAGCTTGCAGTTTTGTAATTGCCGGGCCTCTGCGGAGGGCTCCGATTCGTAAGTTCCGAAGAGCATTGCCTGCTATCCGAACCCTGAATTTCGATCTCGTGCGATGACCGACGACTTCCGCCAGACCCTCGAAACCTTCGAGAATCAATTCCCGAATCGCGACTATGTGATCGAGACCGTGTGTCCCGAATTCACGTCGGTCTGCCCGAAAACCGGCCAACCCGATTTCGGCGAATTGACGATCACCTACGTCCCCGATCGGCTGTGCATCGAGCTCAAGTCGCTCAAGCTGTACTTGCAGCGGTTTCGCAATGAGGGCATATTCTACGAGCACGTCAGCAACCGCATCCTCGACGACCTGGTCGCCGTCTGTCGCCCGCGGCACATGAGGCTTGTCGCGGCGTTCACTCCGCGCGGGGGAATTCGGACCACGATCACGGCGGAGTTCACGGTGCAAACGACCGGCACAAAGTGACGCGCGAAGCGTGCGCTGAAGTTGACGACCGCACCGCGGTCGGCTTGGATGGAGCGGTGGGATCCGGCCGTGCTCGTTTAATGTGAATGGCAGCGCATTTCAGCCTCCTTTCTCCTCACCACTCACTATCCGCTACTCACTCACACTTGCCTCCTTCCGCTGATCCACCAGACGAACTGCGGCGCGGACTGGGGCTGCTCCAGGCCACGGCTCTCAACGTGGCCAACATGGTGGGCGCCGGCCCGTTCATCACGATCCATCTGCTCATCACGGCAATGCACGGGCCGCAGGCGCTGATCGCCTGGATCATTGCCGCGGTGCTCGTCTTCTGCGATGGCATGGTGTGGAGCGAGCTGGGGGCGGCTCTCCCCGCCAGCGGCGGGTCGTACCACTTCCTCTCGGTGATCTACGGCGGCTACCGATGGGGAAAGCTGATCCCGTTCCTGTTCATCTGGCAATTTCTCGTCAGCGGCACGCTGGAGGTGGCGTCAGGTTACATCGGTGCGGTCAATTACCTGACCTACGCGTTCCCCGGGCTCGATGTCTCGCTGGCCGTCTGGCACATTCCCGGAGGGCAGAGCACGCTGGCCGCGGCGGGAGTGCTGGTGGTGACGTTCGTGCTTTGCCGGCCGATCCGCTGGCTGGGCTGGCTGAGCGTTGTGCTTTGCGCCGGGACGCTCATCACTCTGATGACCATCATCGTCGTCGGATTGTGGAATTTCGACTCGCGCTTGCTCACCTTCCCGGAAGATGCGTTCCGCCTCAGTCCGAAGTTCTTTTCCGGACTGGGGATCGCGATGAGCATCGCCGTCTACGACTACCTGGGCTACTACAATGTCTGCCATCTGGGAGACGAGGTCGTCGCGCCCGCCAAAACGATTCCTCGGGCCGTGATGATTTCCATCGCGATCGTAGCGGCCGCCTACCTGACGATGAACATCTCGATCCTGGGAGTCATTCCCTGGGAACAGGCGATGAAATCGAATTACGTCGCCTCCGTGTTCATGGAAACGGTCTTTGGCCGAAACCTCGCAGTCGCGTTCACTGCGCTGATCCTTTGGACCATTGTAGCCGGATGCTTCGCCATCACCCTGGGCTACTCGCGCATTCCGTATGCGGCGGCGCGGCGCGGTGATTTCTTTCGCGTATTCGCGACGGTCCATGGCGAGCACCGTTATCCGATCGTGTCGCTCTGGGCGCTGGGACTGCTCACGGCGTCGTTCTGTTATCTGTCGCTGGACAACCTGATCCTTGGCGCCGTCGCCGTTCGCATCGTCGTGCAATTCATGGGACAGATCGTGGGGCTGCACCTCTTGCGAAAGACCCGCGCCGACGTGCCGCTCCCGTTCCGCATGTGGCTCTATCCGATCCCCAGCCTGATCGCGCTCGTCGGCTGGTCGTTCGTGCTGGCGACTGCCGAGCCGGCGATTTTATTGATCTCGCTGGGCGTGCTCGTATCGGGTTGCGTCGCCTTTGCTGTTTGGCGCGCCATTGATTGGCTGAAGCACGCCCACGAAAGCGATCGCAGGGCAGCCTTTGACGGACTGGTTTCCGGCCGCACGTCGGGTCTCGGAGCCGTCTGCCTGCGGCTGGTCCTGCGCGTCGCATCATGTCTGTATTGGGCCGGCATCGGCTTGCGGGATCTCGGCTTTTGTGTGGGGCTGATCCGCGTGACGCATGCCACACTGCCGGTGATTAGCCTTGGAAATCTGACGACCGGCGGGACGGGAAAAACGCCGTTCGCCGCCTGGGTCGCGCGGTGGTTTCGAGATCAGGGAGTCCGCGTCTGCATCCTCAGCCGAGGATACGGCGCCGACCGGGGCAGTCTCAATGACGAGGCGCTGGTCCTCGAGCAACTTTGCCCCGACGTCCCGCACCTGCAGCATCCCGACCGAGTCGCCTCCGCGCGCGTCGCGCACGACGAGCTCGACAGCCAGCTTCTGATTCTCGATGACGGCTTCCAGCACCGCCGACTGGCGCGCGATCTCGATGTTGTGCTGATCGACGCCCTGAATCCCTGGGGATTCGGGCACCTCCTGCCGCGCGGGCTGCTGCGCGAGCCGCTTTCGGCCCTGCGGCGGGCGGATCTGGTCGTCATCACGCGCGTCGACCAGGTTTCGGCCGAGCAACTTGCAGCCATTCGTCAGGCAATCGCGGCAGTTTGTCCCGCCTGTGATATCGCAGAAGTTGCCTTTCCCGCCGAGCGTCTGATCAACGCCTCCGGGCAAACCGCGGCGATCGACTCGTTGCGAAGCCAACCGGTTGCCGCCTTCTGCGGGATCGGCAATCCGGAAGCGTTTCGCAAATCTCTAACGCAATGCGGAATGCAGATTGCCGCATTCCGCACGTTTCCCGATCATCACGACTACTCGCGCGCCGACGTCGAAGACTTGCAGACATGGGCCGCCGCACAGAACGTGGCGGCGATCGTCACGACACAGAAGGACCTCGTGAAAATCAGCCTCGACGCGCTGACCG
>JAGVKR010000432.1 GCA_020050375.1 Planctomycetales bacterium | reverse complement strand
CGCTGATCCGGAACACCCGCCCGAGCTCCCCGCCGGCGCCAGCCCCGCACAGTTGGCCGCCTGGACCGCGGTCTCGCGCGTGCTGCTGAATCTCGACGAGACGATCACGAAGGAATGATTGCCGTGTCTGCCGACCTTCGAAAGGCGCCGAAAATGTCAACGAATCTGCTTTGGCAGAAAGACACGATGGGCCGCGTGACAACCGAAGCGCTTGTTGAAAACCTCAAAGATCTCTGGGATGCCGAGCGCGGCATGATTCCGGTCGAGAACGTTCGCCGACTTCAATTGACCGACGCACTTGTCGATACGGGGGCCACCACGCTGGCCCTCCCGACGCGGCTGATTCAACAACTCGGGTTGAAGAAGACTCGCGAAAGGAATGCTATCTCGGCTCACGGCACAGGCGCCATTGGCATCTATGAAGCCGTCCACTTGACGATCATGGGAAGGGACTGCGTCGTGGAAGTCATGGAAGTTCCGGATGATGTGCCAGCGCTCATCGGTCAGATTCCACTCGAAATGTTGGATTTCGTTGTCGATTTGCAGGGCCGACGGTTAACCGGCAACCCGGCTCACGGCGGTGAGCAGATTCTGGAATTGCTTTGACAACTGCCGCGCAATTGAAGCACAACCCTTTGGTTGGGCCGCGGTGTCGCGCGTGCTGCTGATTCTCGACGAGACGAATACGAAGGAATGATTGCCATGAACTGCCAGGACCATTTCTACCGCCACGCCGATCCCAAGCTCGTCAGCCGTCGCTGGTTCCTGCAGGAATGCGGTGTCGGACTGGGGGCGATGGCCCTCGGGCGATTGCTCGAAGCGCCGGGGGTTGCCGCGCCGGCCGGCGCGGCAACGAATCCGCTCGCGCCGCGGCAGGCGCACTATCCCGGCAAAGCGAAGCGAGTGATCTACCTGTTCATGGCCGGCGCGCCGAGCCATCTCGAAATGTTCGACAACAAGCCCGAGCTGGCGAAGTTCGACGGCACGCTTCCGCCGCCCGAATTGCTCAAGGGGTATCGGGCGGCGTTCATCAATCCCAGCTCGAAGCTGCTCGGTCCGAAGTTCAAATTCGCGAAATACGGAAATTGCGGGGCCGAGTTGTCGGAGCTACTGCCGCACCTGGCGCAAGTGGTCGATGACATCGCCATCGTCCGATCGATGACGACTGATGCGTTCAACCACGCTCCGGGGCAAATTCTAATGAGCACCGGGTCGCAGCAGTTCGGCCGCCCGAGCTTCGGCGCCTGGGCCACCTATGGGCTGGGGAGCGAGTCGGAAGAGCTGCCCGGGTTCATTGTCTTCAGTTCGGGCAAGAAAGGCCCCAGCGGGGGAAACTCCAACTGGGGGAGCGGCTTCCTGCCCACGATCCATCAGGGGGTCCAGTTCCGCGGAGGAAGCGAGCCGGTGCTGTACCTCGCGAGTCCGCGCGGCGTCGACCGTCGCCTGGAGCGCGATTCGCTCGACACGATCCGCGAGCTCAACCAGACGCGACTCGATGAGGTCGGCGACCCCGAGATCGCCACCCGCATCAGTGCCTACGAGATGGCCTTCCGCATGCAGACAAGCGCGCCGGAAACGATGGACCTCTCAAAAGAGCCGCCGCACATCCTCGAGATGTACGGCGCCGAGCCGGGCAAGTCGAGCTTTGCCAACAACTGCCTTCTGGCCCGCCGATTGGTCGAGCGCGGCGTGCGGTTTGTGCAACTCTTCCACGAAGCCTGGGATCAACATGGCAATTTAGTGAAAGACATTCAGGCGAACTGCAAAGACACCGACCAGGCGTGCGCGGCACTGATCAAAGACCTCAAGCAGCGCGGGATGCTCGACGACACGCTGGTCGTCTGGGGCGGGGAGTTTGGCCGCACACCGATGGTTCAGGGTGGGAGCGACGGCCGCGATCACCACCCCAATGTGTTCACGATGTGGATGGCCGGCGGCGGAATCAAACCGGGAATCACGCTCGGTGAGAGCGACGATCTGGGCTTCAACGCCGTCAAAGATCGCGTTCACGTTCACGACTTGCATGCGACGCTTTTACACCTGCTCGGGTTCGATCATACGAAGTTGACATACCGCTTTCAGGGCCGCGACTTCCGTTTGACCGACGTGCACGGAAACGTCGTAACGGCGCTGTTGGCATGAGTGTCCTGCAGTTCTGTTTCGCTGTTGTTCGAAGCTCTCATCACCGGGCACTCGGCTGCGCCTCGCGGCTAAACGGCGTCGATTGAATTCCGTCCCTGGCCCCTGAATCCTGAATCCTTCCCATGTCGACGACACCCGCCAAACCGATCGCGACGCGTCTTCTGCGACTCGATTCGCTGGATGCATACCGCGGCTTCGTCATGTTCCTGATGATGGCCGAGGTGCTGCACCTCAGTCGGGTGGCGCAGGCCTTTCCGGACAGCCAGGTCTGGCAGTGGCTCAAGTTCAATACCTCGCACGTCGAGTGGGGGGGCTGCTCGCTGCACGATTTGATTCAGCCTTCCTTCTCGTTTCTCGTGGGGGTCTCGCTGCCGTTTTCGATTGCCAGCCGGCAGGCGAAGGGGCAATCATTCGCGCGCATGCTGCTGCACGCGGTGTGGCGCGGGGTGCTGCTTACGTTCCTCGGCGTGTTTCTGCGTTCGTCGGGCCGATTGCAAACGAACTTCACGTTCGAAGACACGCTGAGCCAGATCGGCCTCGGGTACGTATTCCTGTTCTTGTTGGGCTTCCTGCGGATCCGCTGGCAGGTGGTGGCGCTGGTGCTGATTCTCGCTGGTTACTGGGGAGCATTCGCGTGGTATCCTCTGCCGGGTCTCGATTTCGACTACAGCGCCGTGGGGGTGCCTGAAACGTGGCCCTTCCATCACTCCGGACTCGCGGCGCATTGGAACAAGAACAGCAACCTCGCCTGGGCTTTCGACACCTGGTTTCTGAACCTGTTTCCGCGCGAGAAGCCCTTTACGCACAACGGTGGCGGGTATGCGACGCTCAGCTTCATTCCCACGCTGGGGACGATGGTTTTGGGATTGACCGCCGGGGGCTGGCTGCGGCTCGACACGACCAGGCCCAGAAAGATCGTGTACCTGCTGTTGGCTGGCGGCGCTTGTCTGGGAGCCGGATCCGCCCTCGATCGGTTCGACGTCTGCCCGAGCGTCAAACGCATCTGGACGCCGGCGTGGACGCTCTACAGCGGGGGGTTGTGCTATTTCTTTCTGGCCGGTTTTTATGGCTTCGTCGACGGTCTTGGCGGGCGGCCGTTCGTCTATCCGCTGGTCGTGATCGGAGCGAATTCGATCGCCGCGTACTGCATGGCGCACTGGTTCAATGGAAACGTCGAGCAATCCTTTCGCACGCACTTCTACAACTTTGTCGGCGGAGACGTCTTCAAGCTCGCGGGTGAAACATACGAACCGCTCATTCGCGGCGGGGCGGTGCTGCTCGTTTACTGGCTGATTCTGTTCTGGATGCACCGCCGCAAGGTGTTCGTGCGCATCTGACGAATTTCAAAAGAGCAAACCCCGGTTTCACGCGGAAACCGGGGTTCGTGTTGTGTCGGAAGGCGAAGCGAATCAGGCGGGCCTGACGTTTCCGGCGCGCGGGCCTTTGCCGCCCTGGCCGCCGTCCTCGACAATGTCGTACTCGACCGCCTGGCCCTCCTGCAGCGCGTCGAAGACTCCCTCCTCAACCGAAGATACGTGAAAAAAGACGTCTCCCTGTCCCGCTCCCTTGGAAATGAACCCGAACCCGCGGTCCTTCACGAGTTTCTTGATGGTGCCCTGTGGCATGTGCAACATCCCCTCAATCGTAAGACGACGCCGACCTCGTGCGGCGTCAACCGAAACAGAAACACGCGACACCTCGGGGCAGATCGCAGTCGCGACTCCGCAGGTCGCCGGCAACCCGAGCGCTGTCGGCAACTTTCCCAATTTCCGCGAACCCCAAAAGTCTAACCGTGCGGTATTCAAAACGCAAATATTTGATTATTTGCAAACACATGGCATACTGATGTTCAGTCAACGGTCGGCGGCGGCTGCCCCTGCACCTGAATGGATTCTTCCATGAGCGACACATCGGATTTCGCGTCACATGCTACTTTTGATTCCGTGTCGGGGGCCGAGCTTCCTTTTCGGCTGCCGCTGGAGCTAACGGTCGAAGACGCCGATTCGATTGCCGAGTTGTGTCAGTACGTCGAGGGAGAGGAGCGCGAGCGATTCGCCCTCAATGCGCTGCGGATCGGCGTTCTGGCCCTGCGGCAGGCGCGGGGGCAGATCGACGGCGAGCAGATTCGGCGCGAAAGCGAGCGACTTTTGTTGTCGCTCGAGAGCCAGTTGCGCGAGCACGCCGGAGGCGTTCACGATCGATTGACGGGAGCGCTCCGCGAGTACTTCGATCCCGACAGCGGGCGATTCCAGGAGCGAGTCAACCGGCTGATCTGCAAAGATGGCGAGCTCGAAGACCTGCTTCGGCGGCAGGTGGGGGGAGAGAATTCCGAGCTTGGCCGAACGCTGGCGACCCATTTCGGCCAGGAAAGCCCCCTCTTCAAAATGCTCAGCCCGACCGAGTCGGCGGGGTTGATGCAGGCGCTGCGCGACACGCTCGGCGATCAGTTGCTGCAGCAACGCGAGCGGATCCTCAGCGAATTCTCGCTCAACAACAAAGAGAGCGCCCTGTCGCGGCTTGTGAGCGAGCTGACCGCCAGCCAGGGGAAACTGACCGTTGGTTTGCAGGAAAAAATCGACGAAGTCATGCGCGAGTTCTCGCTCGATGAAGAGAATTCGGCCCTCACCCGGCTGGTCAAGAACGTCGAAGGCGCGCAGAAGACGATCACCAGCGAATTTTCGCTCGACAACGACGCCTCGGCCCTGTCGCGACTCAAGAAGCTGCTCGAATCCACTCAGCAAGCCATCGACAACAATCTGACGCTCGACAACGACGACTCATCCCTGGCCCGGTTGCGAAAGGAAGTTCTTGAAATCCTTGAGAAGCATTCGCTGACCAACCAGACGTTTCAAAACGAGGTGCGGTTGACGCTTGAGAAAATGGTCGTGCAGCGCGCCGAAGCGGCCCGCTCGACTCGCCACGGACTCATCTTCGAAGATGTGGTGTGCGAATTCGTGAGCCACGAGGCGCGCAAGTTGGGCGACTTGATGAGTCGCACCGGCCAGGAAACCGGGCTCATCAAGAATTGCAAAACCGGCGATTGCGTCATCGAGCTTGGTCCGGAAAGCGCAGCCCCCGGTGCGAACATCGTGATCGAGGCCAAAGAGGTCGACGGGTACGCTTTGTCCAAGGCCCGCGAAGAGATCGAGCAGGGGCGCAAAAACCGGGGCGCACAGATCGGGTTATTCGTGTTCTCGGCCCGCACCACGCCCCCGGAGCTGACAACTTCACCACTGGCTCGATTCGGCAATGACGTGTTTGTTGTCTGGGACCCCGAAGATCTCGTGACCGACCTGTTTCTGCGCACGGCACTGACGCTCGCTCGCGCACTCTGCATCCGCGAATCGCGCCGCAGCGACGCCGAGGCAGCCGATCTCGAAGCGATCGAGATCGCGATCCTCGACATCGTGAAAAAGACCGAGAGCCTGGGTGAGATCCGGACCTGGGCCGAAACGATCCAGAACAACAGCGAAAAAATCATCAAGCGAGTCGATCTCAGCCGCAAGGCCTTGTCGCAGCAGGTCGACGTGCTGCGCGAAAAGATCAACGACCTGCGACACTTGTTGCCGGGATCCGCCGGCGAGTCCTGATTGCTTCGTCTCACCCTTTATCGAGTGTCGTTCGCCCGAGCGCGACGTCGAACTCGCTGACGGCAGGAATCAGCATCGCCGCCGTCGTGAACCCGTACGCCACGCTCATCACAAAGCAGATTCCCAACGAGTCGCCGATCAGAAAACCGGTGATCGAGTAGAAGGTCAGAAAGGGAAGGAGGAACGCGCTGGCAGTCAACGCGGGCGAGGGATTCTTGTGTGTCAGTGAGACCCACAGCCCCATGCTCCCCCCCAGAATGAAGACCAGAAAGCTCGGCAACTGGAGCAGGAACGACGTGCGGGCCTCGACGATCAGCATCAGGCAGATGAACACGCCGAGAAACAGGAAAAACATCGTTCCCAGGCTGTTGGCGATGGCCGAGCGCGAGTTGTCAAAACTCAGCCCGGCATGCAGTCCCAGCATCGTGGCAAACAGCACCAGCATCAGAAAACCGAGTGTCACGTAGGTCAGATTCTCCCACGACAAAAGCCCCTGCCAGGCAAACCACGCCAACCCCACCAGCGGCAATAAAACAATCTCCCGCGTGTTGAAGAGCACCCCCCCGATCTTGCCATAGATGAACTCCTTGGCGGTGATGTCGGTCACCAGCAGCAGTTCCAGCGTTTTGGCGTCGCGCTCCGAAGTCAGCGCTGTGACCGCCTGTGCGTTGAGCAAGAGCAGCGACACCAGCCCCACCAGCACAAACGCAAACCCCGCCGGGGAAACCATTCCCAGCACGAGCTCGGCGCCCGCCTGCTGCGCCTGGTACACATACGCTGCGGCAAACAGAAACACGACCAGGTACGCGAGCTTGATGAAGATCACCTTGCGACCGTAGGCGCGGGTGCAGATCTCGCGCCAGATAATTGGGTTGCTCCAAATGACGCGCGTCGGCCGGGTGACGGTTGCCGATCCTGTGGATTCCTTCCGCGGTTCCGACAGCGTGGGAGACGGATTCCAGACCCTGAGCCGCCAAATGGCAATGCCGTTCGTGATCGCCGCCAGAACGAGCATCACCAGCACGTAATTGAGCGCTGGCACTTTGGCTTGCGAGAGCTCGGGCGCTTGCGCCAGCGGATTGAGGATCAACAACATCCCGCGAAACGGGTCGCCGTAGGCGAGCCGGCGGCCGATTTCGGTGTCACCTCCGACCAGCCCGACCGCCGCTTCGACCATGCCGACGAATAGCACCAGTCCCAGCACACTGATAGCGAGAGTCTGAAACGTCTTCTCGCGCCAGAATGCCACCAGCGATCCCCAGCTTCCGGCGGCGAACCCGGTGGCGGCCGACAAGCCCAGTGACCAGCCGATTTGTTCCAGTGAGATTCCGCCGAGCACATAGATCAGCGCAAACACCGGCGCCGAGGCGGCGATTAGCACAGCAACGGGCAAAAAGCTCGCCAGGAGCTTTCCGAAAACGAGCTCCCGGTTTCGCAGGTCGGTCATCAACAGCAGGACGAGCGTCTGCCGGTCTTTTTCCTGCGCAACCCGACTGGCGGCGAATAAGGGGGCGAAAAAGGTGACCAGGGCCAGTTGCACCATCGAGAACAACTGAAAGATCAGGCTTCCAAAGCGGGCGACTTCACCCAGATTGCGCACCTGCTGCCAGCCAAACGTCGCCTGCCCGGCCGTATACATCAGCACGAACAACGCTCCCACGTATCCGGCACGCAGGATGAAGTGTCGCGCGTGGCGCGGCGCCGTCAACACCTCACGACTGAAAAGCGGTCCGGCAAGCAAAACACGATTCCTTTTTCGAGAACGTGCGGGCGAAGTGGGGCGATTCTACCTACGCCCGATCGCGCGCAAACGGGGGACAATTCTTCGCCGTATGATGAATCTGGTCATGATTATAGGGAGATCATTTGCGATCGACTACGATCACGGGCAGGCTCGCGCCGGGGATGTAAAATCCATTCCACAAGCGGTCGACAAACCGCTCCCGTCGTTTCCCGAGCAAAAAACCGCTAAGATCATTGGTCACTCGTCTCCGCTCGCACCTTCGAACGTTTCGGAACCCCTGCATGTCGCCGCTGTCGGTGGGAGACTTCCTCTCGCTCTTGCGCCGGAGCAACGCGCTTTCGCCCGAGCAATGGGCTGAACTGAAGCAATCGAGCCTTTCCCGGACGACCAGGGAGCTGGCGAGCGCTGCTCGGGCTCCCGCAGGCCAGGCGGCTGCTGTTGACTCGAAATCCACCAAAGAACTTGTGGATTGGCTGATTGATCGAGGCTGGCTGACCCGCTGGCAGGCAGACATGCTGTTGTCCGGCCGGACGACGCTGTTTCTGGGGAAGTACCGCCTGCTGGAATGCATCGGGACGGGGGGGATGGGCGCGGTTTTCAAGGCCCGCCACGCTCAAATGGAGCGGACCGTGGCGCTGAAGGTGATGTCGTCGAACATCATTCGTAAGCCCAGGGCGGTGGCGCGCTTCCACAAAGAAATTCAGGCGGCGGCTGCGCTGGACCATCCCAACATCGTCGCCGCCTTCGACGCCGATTGCGTCGGAAACGTCCACTTTCTCGTGATGGAGCTCGTGGACGGGCAGGACCTGGGCTGGTACGTGGCTCAGAAAAAGACGCTGCCGATCGGATGGGTCTGTGAATGCCTCCGCCAGGCGGCGCTCGGGTTGCAACACGCCCACGAGCAGGGGATGGTGCATCGCGATATCAAGCCGACAAATCTGCTGGTGACGCGCGATCCGGAGACCGGCCGCCCCCTCACGAAGCTCCTGGACCTGGGACTGGCCCGGTTTTCCACCGAAACCGACTTGGAAAACGACGAAGGCAGTTCACAGACTTCGACTGTCTCCGAATTGACGCAGGCCGGTCAGGTGCTCGGCACGCCCGACTATATGG
>JAGVKR010000633.1 GCA_020050375.1 Planctomycetales bacterium | reverse complement strand
GGCGTTCGCCTCGCGCGCGGGTCGGACGAATATCGGACCCTCAAAGACTGGATCGCGGCGGGGTTGCCGTTCGGATCTCCCGATGACCCGCGCATCGTCTCGATCGAGGTCGCGCCGCGCGAGCGACTGCTTGAGGTCAAATCGCGGCAACCGCTCACGGTGACGGCGACATTTTCCGATGGCGGACGACTCGATGTCACGCGGCATGCACGGTTTCAATCGAACAACGAAGGGCTGGGAAACGTCGACGAGGCCGGGGTCGTGACGGCCGGCGAAGTGCCGGGCGAAGTGGCGGTCATGGCCGGGTATCTCGGCGAGTTCGATGTCTTCCGCGGATTGATTCCCCGGGCCGAGCCGATCGACAACTATCCGCAGCTTCCCGAGCGAAATTTCATCGACCGGCTGGTCCATCAGAAACTTCGCAAGTTGAACGTCCTGCCGTCGGAAGAGGCGACCGACGCCGACTTTCTCAGGCGGGTTTACCTCGACGTTCTGGGGACGCTCCCCACGCCAGAAGAGGCGCGAGCCTTTTTGGCCGACGGCGCGACCGATCGCCGGCCGAGACTGGTGGAAAGTTTGCTGACGCGTCCGGAATTCGCCGATTTCTGGGCGTTGAAATGGTCCGATGTTCTGCGCGTCGATCGCCAGGCGCTGGGACACAAGCGCGCGTATGCCTACTACCGCTGGATTCGCGACAGCCTGGCGGCGAACAAGCCGTACGATCAGTTTTGCCGCGAGATCGTGGCGGCCGAGGGACCGCTGACCGAAGCGTCCGCCGCTCTGTTCTACAAGGTGGTGACGAAGCCGGGCGAGATGGCGAGCAGCCTGTCGCAGGTGTTTCTCGGAGTGAGAATTGAATGCGCACAGTGCCATCACCATCCCTTCGATCGCTGGAGCCAGACCGATTACCTGGGGATGCAGGCGTTCTTCACTCCGGTGTCGTTCAAGTCGGGCTTGCAGGGGGAGATTCTGTTCGCCGGAGCCGGGGCGCCGCTGATCCACCCGCGGAGCAACGAACCGGTCTATGCGCACCCGCTCGCCGCGGCGATGCCGTCCGCCGACCCTTCCGGCGACCGCCGAACATTGCTGGCCGCGTGGATGACTTCCCGCGAAAATCCGTGGTTTGCCCGCAATTTCGTCAACCGCATCTGGGCCCATTTTCTGGGGCGCGGTCTGATCGAGCCGATCGACGACCTGCGGCTGACGAATCCGCCGAGCAACGCCGAATTGCTCGACGCGCTCGCCCGACATTTCGTCGAGACCAAGTTTGATTTTCAACAACTCATCCGCGCGATCACCACTTCGCGCACCTATCAGTTATCAACGGCGCCCAACGCAACGAATGAACGCGATCAGCAGAATTACTCGCGAGCGCTCTTCAAACGGCTCGATGCCGAGGTGCTGCTCGATGCCATCTGCCAGACGACCGGCATTCCCGACAAATTCGGCGGAGTCGCGGCGGGTTACCGCGCGGTGCAACTCTGGGACAGTCAGACTTCGCATTATTTTCTGAAGCTGTTCGGGCGGCCGACGCGCGTCACGGCCTGTGAATGCGAGCGAACGGTTGAGCCGAATGTGTCGCAGATCCTGCACGTTCTCAATTCGCCTGAGATCCACGGCAAGTTGTCACACGATGCCGGGCGAGTGGCGCGACTGGTCGCCGCGACAGCAGACGACGGAGCCCTGGTCGACGAACTGTATCTGACGTTCTACAGCCGGTTTCCGACCGACTCCGAAAGGCTGGCGACGATCAGGCATCTCAAATCTCAGGCAAGTTCCCGCCGGCAGGCGGCCGAAGATATCGCCTGGAGCATGCTCAACACGGCGGAGTTTGTGTTCAATCATTAATCATTAGCGGGTGCTTGACTCGAATCGATTGCGAGCCGCCGGGTTGATCCCGGCGGATTGGACGGCGGGGATGAACCCCGCCGCTCGCTGGGCTCAATGAGTGCGAGGGGATCGATGATGACAACATTCGGTTACTGCGATGGCGTTCGACGGCGCGACATGTTGCGGGTCGGGACGGCCGGGTTGTTTGGCCTGGGGTTGTCACTGCCCGATCTGCTTCGCCGGCAGGCGCTGGCCGAAGAGTCGGCCGTCTCTCGTCCGGCTCGCGATGTGTCGCTGATCATTCTGTTCCTGAAGGGAGGCCTGAGCACGATCGATGTTTGGGACCTCAAGCCCGATGCGCCGGCCGAGTTCCGCGGCCCGTTTCAACCGATCGACACAAACATCTCCGGAATTCGCATCGGCGAAAGCCTTCCGCTGCTGGCCGGGCAGATGGACAAGTTCTCGCTGATCCGATCGTTCGGGCACCGCAATTCCGAGCATGGCGCCGCCGACCATTACATGCTGACCGGGTATCATCCGCTCGCTGGTTTCAATACAAACTTCAAGCCCAATAACCAGCGCCCGGCGCATGGCGCGATCATCGCCCGCAAGCTGGGGCCGCGCGGCTCGGTTCCGCCGTACGTCTGCTTGCCGCGTCTCAACGCCAGCACCGGGGCCGCCTATCTCGGCGCGTCGG
>JAGVKR010000746.1 GCA_020050375.1 Planctomycetales bacterium | reverse complement strand
CTGACGAGCGGAGCAATCGGCAGTTTCGGAAACTTTCCGCCGATCGGCCAGCGGGCAAACGTGCCGTGCAGCGCGGCGATCCAGGCGTGGTGACCGTTGAGTCCCAGAAAAACCGCGATTCCCAGGCTCTCGACCAACTGGCCGACCAGGGTGGCCGAGTTGTCGGACATGGGATCTGCGACGCTCGCCATCGACAGGCCCATTTCCTGCCCGATGAACTCGCCGGCCGTTCGAACCGGCAACAAAAGAATAGACAGTCCATAGCCGAGCATCGCGCCGATCACCGATTCCCGAACGGCCGCGAGGGCGTAAGCGAACCAGTGTGTGTTGGAGGGCAGTGCGATGTCGTCGAGATTCGCGTCCGGGGCCAGGTCTCCGATCCAGAACGTCGCCAGCGCGGCGGCCAGCCCGACCTTGACGAGTCGCGGCACCTGCCGCCCCCCGAACAAAGGTTGTGCCGCCACAAACGCGCCGACCCGCGCCAGAATCAGGCTGAAAGAGATGGCCCAGGCTTCCATCAATGCCCCACTTCCGCAGCGTGCCACAACATACGCACGGTAAAATGCGTCGCCAATTGCAGTGTCCAGGGCATGGTCAAGAGAACCACCACGCCGAGGGCCAGCATGCGGGGAATGAAGTTGAGCGTTTGCTCCTGGATGCTCGTTGCCGCCTGGAGCACGCTGATGACGAGGCCGACAACCAGGCTCACGACGAGCGTGGGCAGCGACAACAAGAGGGCCGTATACAACAGATCGCGGCCGATACCGATCACTTCGGGCGTGGACACTTTCGCTCCTCTCCGCGACGCGGCAGGCCGCATCATCCGAAACTCATGCTCAGGGCACGCGTGACGAGATGCCAGCCGTCTGCCAGCACAAACAACAGGATCTTGAACGGCGTGGAGATGACCACGGGGGGCATCATCATCATGCCCATCGACATGAGCACGGTCGACACGACCAGATCCACGAGCAGAAAGGGGACGTAAATGCAGAAGCCCATGAGAAAGGCCGTCTTCAGCTCGCTGATGACGAACGCGGGCACGAGCACTCGCAAAGGGGCGTCGCTGGGCGTTTCCACCGACTCGGTTCCCGACATGTGCAGGAAGAGCGCGAGATCGTGGCGCCGCGTCTGACGCAGCATGAATTTCTGAAGGGCCGTCGAACCGGCCTGGATCGCCTCGGGGCCGGTGATTTCGCCGGAGAGGTAAGGCGATACCGCCTTTTCGCTCATTTCATCCCAGGTGGGGCCCATCACGAGCAATGTCAAAAACAACGAAAGGCCGATCAGCACGGGGTTGGGTGGAATCTCCTGCGTGGTCATGGCCCGCCGCACGAACGACAGCACGATGATGATCCGTGTGAAGGCCGTCGCGCTCACGAGTGCGGCCGAAGCGAACGCCAGGCCCCCCAGCAGCAAAGCCACCTGCAACGGAGCCGCCATGCTCTGGAAGGCGCCCGGCTGCGTGAGGTTTTCCACAACTTGGACCGCGTCGGACATTCGATTCCCCTGGATCAGGATTGCCCTTGGCCGTACGAAATCGCCAGTTCATTGCCTTCGAGGTTTTCCACCGTCTCGAATTCCGGCGATCGGACGTCCGCGATGGCCTGCTCGAACGACGGCGGCAACGGGACCAGCGACCTGACTCCGGTGCCATCGACGCCGACGAGGATCTGATGGTTGCCGGACTGAATCAAATGGACCACACAGCGATTTCCCAGAGAGACCGTCTCGACGAGCCGCAGCTTGTTTCCGGAATTCACTCGCGCCGGAGCGCCCCGCAACCAGCGTCGGCCCACAAACAGCGAGCCGATGCACAGCCCAAGCACAGTCGCCGTCCCTAGCACCAGCCGCCTGAGCATGGCTGCGGTATCCGGCGCGTCGGGCCACGATTCGGGCGCGTAGTCGAGCTTTTCGAGGCTCGCTTCGGCAGCGACCGGTTCGTCGATGCTCGGCGCTTCTTTGGCGCGGCTGAGGCTGGCCGTCATCCCGAAGATCAGGAAGGCAGCCAGGCAGATCGTAGCAGTCCGGAATTTCATGCTTTGTTCGCCTCACATGCGCTTTCTGGGGTCGACGATTTCCTGGATCCGAATCGCAAATCGGTCCTCGACCACAACCACCTCGCCGCGCGCCAGTCGAACGCCCTGGGCCATGAGGTCGACCGGATCGGAAATGAGCCGTTCCAGTTCGACGACCGACCCGACGTTGAGCTTGAGCAGGTGGCCGATCGAGGTTGTCGCCCGTCCCAGTTCGGCGGTCACGGTGACGGTGACGTCGAGCAGGTTGTCCAAAGCAGCGGCGTTCCCCGTGGGGGCCTGCGCATCGAGCTCGGCAAAATCGGCGGTCTTCACCGAGACCCCGCTGCTGCTCGCCAGATCGCCGATCATCTCGTCGATCTGGTGCGGGAGCGGACTGGCTCCGGATGCAGCCGTGCCGCTCGAACCGGTGTTTTCAGCTTTGCTCGTTGTGGCCATGCCTCAGTTCTCGACCAGGGATTCGATTTGAAAAGCCTGCTTGGCGCCGATCCGACCGGGCCAAACCAGAAACCGCGTTTCGCCGGCGACCGACGCCGCGAGCGGACTGGACACCGGCTGATCCAGAAGCACGAGATCGCCCGATCGCAAGCGGGCGAGTTCCGAGACGTGGAGCACGGCGCCCCCCAACCGGACGGCGACTTCGAGCGGCATCGCGCCGACGAGCGATTCCAATTGCGTGCGCACGAGGCTCTTTTGCTCGTCGCCGGGTGCGGCGGCCGGCTGACCGAGCAGGTTCGACAGCCCCTTCT
>JAGVKR010000500.1 GCA_020050375.1 Planctomycetales bacterium | reverse complement strand
CGCGGGGCGGCCGCCGGCGGGGCGGATGGTCCCCAACGGCTCGTTGAGAAACATGACCGCGATCAGGCGGAGGTAGTAGACGCCGCCAATCGCCGCGTTCAGCACGCCGATCACCGCCAGGCAGAAGAAGGCGGGATGGATGGCGAAGACTCCTTCGGAGACTTCGTTACGGACGCTGAGGGCCGAGGCGAAGACCGACAGCTTGGCCCAGAAGCCGGGGAGTGGCGGAATGCCGGCGAGGCTGAAGAGGAAGAGAGCGATCACCGATGCGAGCAGCGGGTGCGTCTTGCCGAGGCCCGTCAGCTCGTCGATGTGATTGATCTCTTTGCCCGGCCGGCCGAGGTAGACGAGCGCGCCGAACAGACCGACGCTCGTCAGGCTGTACGCGAGCAGATAGAGCAGCGTGGCGCTGACGCCGCCGGGTAGCCCCATCATTCCCTGGGCGGCGGCCCGGTCGAGGGCAAACTGCGGATTCCACCTTTCCCAGAAGCCGGCGGCAATTCCGATCAGCATGTAGCCGGCATGCGCGATGCTCGAGTAGGCCAGCAGCCGGCGGAGATTGGTTTGCAGGAGCGCCAGGCAGTTGCCGCCGGTCATCGTGATGGCGGCGAGGATCAGGGCCAGTTGTTGCCCGGTCGTCTCGAACCCGACCAGGCTCTTGGAAACGACGTGGATCAGGGCGATGAAGCCGGCGATCTTGGGGGCGACCGCGAGCAGCCCGGCGTTGAAGGCCGACGTCCCTTCGTAGACGTCGGGAGCGTAGAAATGGAACGGCACGGCGGCGATCTTGAAGCCCAGCCCGGCGAAAATCAGCACGAGGGCGATGATCCCCAGCGACGAGCCGCCGGCGGCCGGGAGCCCCTGTTCGGACGATGTGTACGTCTTTGCCAGAACCTGATGGATGTCGTCGAGCCGGGTGCTTCCCGTCAGGCCGTAAAGCAGTGCGAAACCATAGAGCAGCACGGCTGCCGAGAGAATGCTGAGCAGGAAGTATTTGATCGTCGCTTCCTGCGAGGCGTTGTCTTTGCGGCCAAGATAGAGCAGGACGTAGGTGGGGAGACTGATCAGCTCCAGCGACAGGAACAGGAGGATCAGATCGTTGGCGGCGGCGACGAGCAGGACTCCCGCGATCAGAAGGAGAAGGAGCCCATAGAACTCGGCCGCGGTTTTTGACGCGGACTGCGCTTCCATCGAGATCAGCACGAACAGGGCCCCGACGACGAGACACGACCACTGAATGCCGGCGTCGATGCCGAATTTCGCGACGGCCAGCGAATCGAGGGCCTTCGGGGCGAATTCGAGACCCGACGTGTAATGCAGCGCGCCGGCGGCGGTGACGAGCGCCAGGAGCGCCAGCGGTCCCCAGCGCTTCGGAGAGATCGGAAAGGTCCCCCCGAGGATGAACAGGCATGCGAAGCCTGCCAGCAGGGTTTGCGGCAACAGGATCTGAAAAGTTTCCGACACAATGAGCCTTATTTCTCGAAGGAATCGACCGCGCCCGAGAGCGTGACGGAGGGAGCCGTCTCACGCGTGAGTGGTGACAGGCCGAATGGGGCGAACGGTGCGAGCGGACGACGGTCTGCCGACAGGCGGTGATAGCCGGCGTCGAGATGCTCGATTACCTCATTGATGCTGGGCGCCATCCGGTCAATGAAAAACTGCGGGGTGACGCCGATCCACACGATCAACGCGACAATCGGCACCAGCGCGCACAACTCGCGCGCGTTGAGATCGGTGAGGTGGTGATCGTCGACGTGAGCGCCGCCGTGGCCGTGATCTTCCAGCACCGGCTCGCGGAGCTTTCCGAAGAACGTCCGCTGCACGAGCCACAGCATGTACCAGGCGCCGAGGATGATGCCCGAGAGGCTCAATACGGCGTACGGCCAATAGCTGCGGAACATTCCCAGCAGAGCGAGGATTTCGCCGGTGAACCCGTTGAGGCCCGGCAGACCGATGCTCGAAAAGACGATGACCAGGAGAAAGAAGGCCATCACCGGATACTTCTTTGTCATGCCGCGATACGACTCGATGTCGCGCGTGTGGTAGCGCTCGTAGAGCATGCCCACCATCGCGAACAAGGCCCCGGTCGAGAGGCCGTGGTTGATCATCTGCAGAAGGCCGCCGGTGATCCCCACGTTATTGAGGGCGAACAGCCCGAGCAGGCAGAAGCCCATGTGGCTGACGGAGGAATAAGCGACGAGCTTCTTGATGTCGCTCTGGGCCAGCGCGAGCAGGGCGCCGTAGATGATCCCCACGACCGACAGGATGCCGATCCAATGGAAGGCGGCAAAACAGGCTTCGGGGACGAGGGGGAGGGCGAACCGCAGGAACCCGTACGAGCCGATCTTGAGCAGCACCCCGGCCAGCAATACGCTGCCGGCCGTCGGGGCTTCGACGTGCGCCAGGGGGAGCCAGGTGTGGAACGGAAACAGCGGCACCTTGATGGCGAACCCGGCGAACAACGCCAGGAAAATCCACGGGCTGACGCTTCGCCAGTAGATATTTGCCTCGGGGCTGACCGCCAGCTCCTGCGCGATCCCCGCGGTGAGCTCGGGAATCGAGAACACCAGCTCGTTTTGCCCGGTCATCCACGAGTACGAAAGGACGATCGCGATCAGCCCGAGAAACGTGAGGACGCTGCCGGCGAGCGTATAGATGAAGAACTTCCGGGCGGCCCAGCGCCGGTCGCTTCCTCCCCAGATGCCGACCATGAAGAACAGGGGGATCAGCGTGAACTCGAAGAAGACGTAGAAGAGGATAATGTCCTGTGCGGCGAAGACGCCGATCATTCCCGCTTCGAGCAGCAGCATCAGCGCGTAGAAGGTGGCCGGCCGATCGGTGATCGCTTCCCAACTCACGAGCACGGCGGGAATCATCAGGAGCGCCGACAGGGCGATCAGCCATAGACTGATCCCGTCGACGCCGAGCGCGAGACAGATGTCGGGGCCGACACCGCCGACTTCGGCGAGGGAGAGCTTGCCGTCGCGGACTTTATCGAGGCGTACGACGATCTGCTCGGCGGTTTCGTCGCGATCGCTGCGCACGATTCCTTCATCGACGAGCCGACGGACTTCGTCGATCGAGACGGTCACCTGACCGGTGCTTCTCAGAAAAACTTCGAGTGACGCCGCCGCCCGATCGGGGAGGGTCCCGGTCCAGGGCATGACGGTCGTCATCTGGATCAGGTCCGGATTGCCATCCTCGTCCTTGAGCTGCGGGTTGTAGGCGGCGACCATCACGATCGCCAGCGCGGCGGTGGAGAGGACATTCGTCAGGGCCATGCGGCGGATATGGCCGATCCCCCATCCGGCCGTAAGCAGGATGAACAGCGCGCCGGCCATCGGCAGCGCGACCATCACGAACGTGACCTGAGATACGATCTGTGAAAACTGCATCGCGTCGAATCAACCCTGTTTCGAAAGCAGAGCCCAGAGCAAAACGGCCATCGCCAGCATCATGGCCAAGGCGTAAAACTGCACCAGCCCGTTCTGAATCGGCCGGGGCAGCCTGCCGAGCAGTGCGGGAAATTTGCTGACCCCCCCCACGAGCAACTCGTCGATGACAAGCCAGTCGACCAGTCGCGACAAGGCGGCCAGGCCGCGGAGCGGAGCGACGAAGAGCACGTTGCACACTTCGTCGAGATAGAATTTGTTCTGGCTCAGACGCGTCAGCGGCCCCAGCGCCGTTGCCAGCTTCTCCGGCACGCTCGATGGATTGCCGTACATCAGGAAGGCGAGGCCCAGCCCGGCCACAAACACGGCGGCGCTGACGCCGACAACAAACCAATTGACCCCGTGATGCTCGGTGGCGGCATGAACGCCGTGGATCGTCTTGTCGAGATACGTGTCGAACAATCCCGTCGGATGCCCGAACATGAGCCCGATCCCAAAGGCGCCGATCGACAGCACGAACAGCGGCAGGCACATCACCGGCGGCGACTCGTGGGCGTGATGACCGGCTGCGTGTGGAATTTTTTCGGGGCCGTGGAACGTCATGAAGAACGCACGGAACGTGTAGAACGCCGTCAACAGGGCGGTAAACGACGCCATCCAGAACAAAAGGTTGTACACGGCGGGGTACGTCATCCCCAGAAAGCGCGGCGGTTTCGTTTCGTGATTGTCATCGTTGCCCTCCGGCGATCCGGGGGTGTGTGCCGCCGGGTGTTCTCCCGCATGGGCCGCCGCGACACCGTGCGCCGGCGCTTGCGACGCCTCGTGGACTGCCGAGAGAATCGTGTCTTTGCTCCAGAAGCCCGAGAGCAAAGGACATCCGGCGAGGGCCAGCGAGCCGATGAGAAAAGTGACATACGTTTGCGGCATCTTTTTGCGGAGGCCGCTGAACTCGCGCATGTCGATCACGCCCCCCATGGCGTGCATGACGCTGCCGGCCCCGAGGAAGAGGAGCGCCTTGAAGAAGGCGTGCGTCACGAGATGGAACATCGCGCCGGCCACGCCGGTGAGGAGGCCCGTTCCCAGCCCGAGAAACATGTATCCCAACTGGCTGACGGTCGAATAGGCCAGGACGCGCTTGAGATCGGTCTGCGTGAGGGCAATCAGCGCCGCGAGCAATGCCGTGAATCCGCCGATGAAGGCGACGAAAATCTGCGCCTCGGGGGCCGCCGCAAACAGGGGGGTGCAGCGGGCGACCATATACACGCCGGCGGTGACCATCGTCGCCGCGTGAATCAGCGCGCTGACGGGAGTCGGGCCTTCCATCGCATCGGGGAGCCAGACGTGCAGCGGGAACTGGGCGCTCTTCCCCATCGCTCCCGTGAACAGGCACAGGCAGATCAGCGGAATCATCGCCGAATTGTCGGCGGCGACGGCGCGAATCGCGCTGGGATCGAGGACGTCGGCGAAATTGACGGAGCCGAACGACCGCCAGATCAGAAAGATACCGGTGGCGAACCCGAAATCGCCGATGCGATTGACGAGAAACGCCTTCTTGCCGGCGGCGGCGGCCTCGGGCTTTTCGTACCAGAAGCCGATCAGGAGGTAACTGCAAAGCCCCACCGCTTCCCAGAACATGAACAGTTGCAGGAAGTTGGCCGCGAGGACCAGCATGATCATCGAGAAGACGAACAGCGAAACCTCGGTGAAGAACCGCCAGTAGCCGCGGTCGCCGTGCATGTAGCCCGAGGCGTAAATCGCCACCAGCGTCGCGACGAACGTGAGCATGGTGAGCATCGTGGCCGAAAGCGAATCGACGCGCAGGGCAAGAGTGATATTGAGCGTCGCGTCGAGCACAGAGGGGGCTATGGCGTCGGGCGCATTGGGAATGGCGATCCATGTGAAGAGCGTTACGGTCCGTTCGTCCTGTGGCAAAGTCTGCGGGCTGGCGACGAGGAGCGCCAATATGATCGAGCAGAGCGACGATAGGCCGCAGCCGAGAATCGCCGGCCAGTGGCTCTTCTCGCGCAGCACGCGGGGGCCCAGGGCGAGCGTCGTCAGGCACGCCAGCAATGGAAACAGCGGAATCAGACGGGCAAGCCACTCGATCACCATGCACCCCTTTCGGATCCGGCGGCGACCGGCTCGCGCG
>JAGVKR010000740.1 GCA_020050375.1 Planctomycetales bacterium | reverse complement strand
GACTCAGCCCCGACAGTTCAGCCAACTGATCGGGCTCGATGACCGACAGATCGTCGAAGCTGAAGAAGCCCTGCTCGACCAGGTTTTCGGCCAGTTGATCGGGTGCGCCGGGAATCTGGCTGAAGGCATCGATCGACTTGTCGAGCTGCTCGTTGAGCTCTTCGCGGGTCATGATCTCGATGTCCCAGCCGACCAGTTTCGACGCCAGGCGCACGTTCTGACCGCGCTTGCCGATCGCCAGCGACAACTGATCTTCCTTAACGAGAACGATCACGCGCCCCAGCATCGGGCATAGGATCACGTCTTCAACCTCGGCCGGCTGCAAGGCGTTGGGGACCAGCACCTGCAGCGAATCGTTCCAGCGGACAATATCGATTCGCTCGCCCGCCAGCTCGTCGACGATGTTTTTGATCCGCGAGCCGCGCACACCGACGCAGGCCCCAACCGCGTCAATCTTCTGGTCGATGCACGAAACGGCCACTTTCGAGCGATATCCCGCCTCGCGCGCCAGCGACCGAATCTCGATCACGCGCTCGGCGATTTCAGGGATCTCCAGCTCGAACAACCGTCGCACCAGGTCCGGATGCGTCCGCGAGAGAATGATCTTCACGCGCGTTCCAGCCTTGCGGACTTCGAGCACGACGGCCCGTGTCCGCTCGTTGACCCGATAGGATTCGCCCGGAATCTGTTCGCTGCGCGGCAGAATGCCTTCGACCTTCCCGAGATTGATCGTCGCCGTCCCCCCCTCGAACCGCGCAATCGTTCCTGTGACGATCGTCCCCCGGTCGGCGAGGTAGGTGTCAAACAGCGCGTCGCGCTCGGCTTCGCGCATCTTTTGAATCATGACCTGCTTGGCGGTCTGGGCGGAAATCCGTCCCAGAATTTCGCCGAGCTGATCGGAATCGATGACCGCCCCTTCTTTCAGCAAAGTCGGGTTGCCGTTGTCGCGATCGATCTGAATCTCCAGCGGGATCTCTTCTCCGTAGTGTTTGCGGGCCGCCGAGAGAATCGCCTGCTCGATGCCTTCGAACACAATCTCCTTGTCGATGTTCTTGTCGCGATGGATCGCGTCGACGATTCTGAGTAGTTCGTTCCCGTTCATGGTAGTCCCTTCCCGACAACCGTCACCGCACCAGCCGTTGAACGGCGCCGCCTCTCCGCCCCCAACCGTTCTGTGTCCACACCTTTGTCCCGACCGACGTCACGTCATGCGCCATCTCTCACCGACCGGCAATCGCCTCACAAATTCGCCTTCGCATACCAACGAAAAAAGCGGGAGTGCGTCCCTCAACCTCGTGACGCCGACTCTCCGCCGATACCTTCTTCCGGCTCCTGACGCGCAATTTCTTGCGCAGTCCGGCGACCAGAAGCACCGATTGTGTTGCAGCCCGAGCCCAATCAGAGCCCGGGGGCTGAACCTTGAACGGCACACTACATATGCGTGATCCTCTGATCGAAGGACTGGCCCATCGGCTGAAAGTCAAGCTATCCCGGCAGTTACCCTCGCAAGTCCATTGACAATACTGATCGCTGTTCAGGGTGTCAAGCGGCCCGGAATCCTCCCCGCGCCGATTGTCGAAAATCCGCATCGCAGACACGGAATTCGACCGACTCCATTCAGCTCCAACCGTCAGTGAAATGATCCATCCCGCTGACCCAATTCCCCCGGGTTACTTTACAAACGGCCCGAACTGCCCGAAGATACCGGTCGAATTGACCTCGGCAGCTTCCTTCCGAAAGCCTGATCTATGAGACTTGTCCCCCTGAGTGCTTTCGTTCTTGTTCTCGCCCTTGGTGTTTCGGCCTTCGCCAAGGATCGCGACCGCGATCGGGACCGCAACGACTTCGAACCCCCGCCCGTCCCCCAGAAGAACCCCGAGGCTGATAAGAATCGCGCCGAAGCCGATCAGGCCAACCAGCGTGGCGATTACCGCCGCGTGATCGAACTGTCGAACCTGCTCCTGACCAGCTTTCCCACCGACAACCCCCATGTCGCCTATTACCTGCGAGCGGGTGCCCAGATCGAGCTCGGTCGCCAGGCACGGTCTGCCAAGCAGATCCGCGAGGGGATTGCCGATGCCCGCCAGGGACTGACTCTCGAAGGCAAGAAATACGCCTGGCTGTATATCCCTTATCTGTACGGACTTTCGTCGCTGGCGGAGATTGAAAAACGCCCCGAACATGCCGATCTGGCCATCCAGGTCGCCGGTCCCCTGATCCAGCGTCCGGTCGGAGCCGAGTTTTCGGCCG
Organism: Planctomycetales bacterium; assembly: GCA_020050375.1. Classification (GTDB taxonomy): domain Bacteria; phylum Planctomycetota; class Planctomycetia; order Planctomycetales; family Planctomycetaceae; genus SIAF01. The sequence continues at coordinate 4,015 of JAGVKR010000740.1, read as the reverse complement.
ACGACAAGGCCAACCTCTTCTACCAACGGGCTCTGGCGCAAACCGCTCGCAACGATCTGAACGCGGCGATCCTCGATTACACCGAGGCGATTCGACTCATGCCGCAGTTTCTCGGGGCTCACATCAAGCGCGCCGAAGGGCTGGCGACTCAACGCCGGACACGCGAGGCCGCATCGGCCTGGGATGAAGCGGTGAAACTCTTCCCCAAGATGATGATCGTTTACAACAATCGGGGCAATTTCCGCCGTTCGTCGGGTGATCTCGACGGCGCCGTCGTCGATTTCTCGCGCAGCCTCGAAATCGATCCCAAATTCGCTATCGGTTACGTCAACCGGGGCCTGTGCCTCGTCGAGCAGGATAACCCGCAAGCGGGCGAGGGAGACTTCAGCCAGGCCCTCAAGCTGCCGCTCGACCCGGCCACGCAGCTCCTCGCCTATCGCCTGCGAGCGGTCGCCCGCCTTTCGCAGGGGAATGCGAAAGACGCGATGGCCGATTACACGGCAGCCCTCCGGCTCTCGCCGCAGGACGCGACGCTGCACGAAGAACGGGGCTGCGCCCGCTTCTTCGCCAAAGACTTCGGCGGCGCCGCGGACGACTTTGCCAAGGCCCTGCAGATGAATTCGCAACTGACCCGCGTCCTCCCCTGGCAGGCCTTGGCTCTGGCTCGCGCCGGAAAATCGGCCGAATCACGAGCGGCCCTCGACAGCGCCGCCAATGCCAAACCCGCGGCTCCCGCCTGGATCCTCAAGCTCGCCGACTGCCTGGCGGACCGGATTTCGGACGAAGCCCTGCTGACCGCGGCGGCTGAATTCAATGCCCATGAAAAGGGATCCCGTCTCTGCGAAGCCCGGTTCTTCATCGGCCAGAAGAAACTATTGGCGAACGAAGCCGATCCTGCCGCCGATCAATTCCGCGAAGCCGTCGCCACCAGGGCCTTCACCGTCACCGCCTTCCGCGGCGCCCGCTACGAGCTGGGGGATTTTGCCACAAGGTGACGGAGAGTTTAACCGGGAGCCATCGGCGACCCGTTACGCCCCATCAAAACTCGATCACCTCACACTTGGTTTGAGGTGCCGGATTTGGATTTGCGCCATGCCAAATCGGCGGCCGTCCCGCCCTCACCGTGGTTGACGCCGGCGGCCTCCGGCTATCGTGAGGCGCCAGCGATCGAATCGACGTCGATCGACGAGAGCGCCGCGGCCGAACGGACGTCCCAAAAGCAGATCGTTCCGTCGCTCGATGCCGAAGCAAGCGTCGTGTCATCGGGCGAAAACTGCAAGGCGTGGATCGACCCTTCCTGCCCCCGGAATTCGCGGAGTCGGACGCGCTCCTCGAGATTCCAAAGCACGATGTCGCCGTCATGGCCACCGCTGGCCGCCAGGCTTCCGTCGGTCGAAATGGCCAGAGCCAGCAGTCCCGCTCGATTGGCGGAGACTTGCCACAGCAGATCGCCCGATTCAAGGTCCCACAAACACAACGCGCCGTCCGGCTGAATTCCGACCGATGCCAGACGGCGATTGCCATTGACGAACCGTACCGCAGCCGGGGAACCTTTGTGTCGTGTCAGTTCGTGGACAACCTGGCCGGTGCTTCTGTCCCACACGCAGACCGTGCCATTGGCAAAACCGGCGGCGATCCAACGGTTGTCGTCAGAAAACACCAGATCGGCCACAGACGAGTCATGCCTCGCCAGTCTCTGTAATTCCTGGCCCGAGCGGAGATCGAACAGCCGTACCTCACAGTCAAACTCCACCGCCAGGCACGATCCATCGCAAGAGACCGCCATCTGTCCCGTGACGCGATTCTGCTCTGAATCGTCGAACAGGTCCGATCGGACACCCGTCTCCATGTCGAATCGCGAAACGATTCGCGAATCACCGATTGAAACCACGGCTGAAGCGTCAGGGAGCAGGAGGGCCTTCCAGACACGTTGCTCCCCGGTGAAGACCGGCCGGGAGGAAACGAAGTGGGCTCCCTTTTTGTTGCCTAACCGGTGCAGAAGTAGAAAATTTCCGCCGTTCTTGCGGCCGGTGGAACGAGAGAGAAAAGTCTGCCCGTCTGTTGACCAGCTCAGGTCAAGGACGCTCGCTTGTCGCCCTTCAAGAGCACCCCCATCAGAATTCCACGCCTCAACCGCGTCGTCGGTTCGCCAGTCCTGCAAGGTCAGCCAATATCCTGCACCAGCGATGATCGCGAGCAACAGCAAATCGCCGAGGCTCCCGACGATGCGAGCGATGGTCGAAGGAGCCCCGGACGCGTCCTGAACACGCCGGGGTGCGATCGGCTGAAAACGGAACTGCGGCTCAGGAGCACCCCGAATTTGGTGCGCTGAACCGGACACCAACGAAACGAAACTCGCTGAACGACAACGACTCCACCGTTCCATCCGGCTTTTCGACGAGATACCACATTGCCGATTCCAGCAACTCCCGGTCCCCGTGCAGCGGTTGCCCGCTGGAGCTGAGTGTGACAGCCGAGTCGGTCTCAAGTTGCAGCGCCTGCCACTCGGTCTTTCCGGTTTCGATATTCCAGACACGGAGTGTGCCATCGAGCCAGCCGCCGGAAACGATGCGCTTCGAATCGGGACTCCACGCCAAATCGTGGATTTCTCCGACATGCCCGAGCAAGACCGGCCCCGGGGCGCCGTCGGGCTTCCACAGGCGAACGGTGGAATCGGTGCTTCCCGAGGCAATCCATTGGCCATCCGGACTCCAGACGGCGTCATACACCTCGTCCGCGTGCCCGGTCATGACGGGGCCGGGAGTGCCGTCCTTCTTCCACAGACGCACCGAGTCCCCTCCCCCTGAGACGAGCCACTCTCCTTCCGGGCTCCAGCTCACGCTCATAAATGTGGAAGATGGAGTCCCTTCCGTGACCAGTTCCGAGCGGGATCCGTCGGCGCGCCACTCGCGAACATTGTTGCGCTTGGTGACCAGGATGTGCGAGTCGTCCCGCTTCCAGGCAAGGGAATTCAGATCGTACCAGTTGTCGACCGCGATCGAACGAATCGTCCCCTCATCGGCATCCCGGACATAGAATGGTGAATCTCGTCCACCAAAGACAAGTCGTCGCCCCGCATGGTCCCAGGCCACCGCATAAATTGTGCTGATTTGAGGCGCATCTTCGGAGACACGGACAATTCGGGCATTGAGCGTTCCATCCACGTTCCAGATACGGACCCCGGCGGACAACTGCCGTCCGGTCAGATGTTGGGCGCTGTTTACGGATCGGTAAGTCTCACCGTAACCGACTGCAAGCGGCTTCCCATCCGGCGTCCAGTCGACGCACAACGAAAGGCACGGCTCCGACGCGCCAAATTCGCGAATCGATCTGCCGGATCCGATTTCCCACAAACGGACGACACTGTTTCGCGATGTTCCGATGCGGGCCGGAGGACGGATGTCTCCACCGACGCTTGCGAGGATTTTCCCGTCGGAATTCCTTCCAAATCTCATATCGACGATATATCTGTAATTTTGTATACTTAATGCCAAACAACGACTTGCCGATCAACCAGCAGAAGCTTAATCCGGATAATGGGCAAAATACACAATCTGGTACGCAACATCCACGTTGCATTACGTTGCCCTGACCAGGCGAAGTCAGCCTATGAGGCACTTCAAAAGGCCCTCGCGCTGGCCGCCGCGGCACCGGAACATGAGCGGGCCTGCATCGAGGCGCTGGCGAAGCGGCACTCGTCCGATCCGAACGCCGACGAAGCCCAGCTCGCTCTGGCTTACAGCAATGCCATGCGAGAGCTCTCCCGGCGTTACCCGGACGATCTCGACGCGTGCGAACGATCAACCGCCCGTGGCAACGACGGCGCTGGCCTGGCCCATGCGGGTCACATTGATCTTCAGGAACGTGCGGTTTTTGGTCGCGAGCGGCTTGCCGGCGACTACGTTGAGCGCACAGGCCGGATCGGGCGTTTCGTAGTTGAGCGTTGGCGGAATGACACCATGCTTGAGCGCCAGCAGCGAAGCGGCCATCTCCAGCGATCCACAGCCGGCGGCCG
>JAGVKR010000119.1 GCA_020050375.1 Planctomycetales bacterium | reverse complement strand
TGGCGGGAAAGGGATCGGGAGACTCCTCCGACGCCGGAAAGAACGGCGATGTCGTCGCCATCTGCGACATCGACGACGAACGGCTCGAGAACGCGGCCACCACGAAATTTCCGCAGGCGAAGCGGTTCAACGATTACCGCAAGCTCTACGACGAAATGGAGAAGAGCATCGATGCCGTGACGGTCAGCACTCCCGACCACAGCCACGCCTGCGCGGCGGCGATGGGGATGCTGCGTGGCAAGGCGTGCTTCACCCAGAAGCCGCTGACACACTCTGTGTACGAAGCCCGCTATCTGGCCGATCTTGCCCGCCGGATGCAGGTTCCGACACAAATGGGAAATCAGGGAACCTCCAACGATGCTTTGCGGAGGGCCGCGAAGTTGATTCAGAGCGGGATTCTCGGATCGGTCAAAGAGGTCCATGTCTGGACTGATCGTCCGAAGTGGCCGCAGGGGATTGATCGCCCCGAACCGGAAAGCGAAATTCCTCCCCACATTCATTGGGATCTGTTCATCGGCCCCGCGCCGTTCCGGCCCTACGCGCAGGGATATCATTCGTTCAAATGGCGCGGTTGGTGGGATTTTGGCACCGGGGCGCTGGGGGACATGGCGTGTCACACGTTCAACATGCCCTTCATGGCCCTCGATCTGAGGAACCCCACGTCGATTGAAGCCGAGCATTCCGGTCACAATAAAGACAGCTATCCGGATTGGTCGGTGATCAAGTTCCAGTTTCCGGCGACTGGCTCGCGGCCGGCGATTCCCGTCACCTGGTACGACGGGGGCAAGCGCCCGCCGCAGAATCTGTTCAACTGGACGAAAATGCCGGTCAGCGGCGTGCTGATTGTCGGCGACAAAGACACGTTGCACGGGACGGGCGATTACTGCGACAAAATCGAGTTCCTCTCGGGGGCCACTCCGCCCGACGTCGAGTACGTCAAATCGCCAGGGCACTTCACCGAGTTCGCCGAGGCAATCCGCGGCGGGAAGCCGGCTGTATCGAACTTCCCCGATTACGCAGGCCCGCTCACCGAAACGATTCTGCTCGGGAATCTCGCAGTGTTCTGCGGCAAGAGCCCGAACTCGGACGGCAAGGTCGTGCAGTGGGATGCCGCGGCCCTGCGTGCGACAAACGCGCCGGAGCTCGACGGCATCATCAAGCCGACGTACCGCGACGGGTGGTCGCTGTCGTAGTTCGCTCAGTCGCATACGAGTAAAGATTCAACCACGAAAGACACGAATCACACGAAAAAAGAATTCGGATCAAAGAGCCTTGGTGCGCCGGGACTCTACAGGTTCCTTTTCTTTTTTTCGTGTATTTTGTGTGGTTCTTCTTTTTCCATGAGATCCAGGCAACGCGAGTCGCTTGCAACGATCAGGCCTTGGACAGAAATCGGACCCGTTCCGATGAAATTCAATGGTGCCCGCCCCTCGCCGTGCTGACCCCTGATTCCTATCCCCCCCTTTCGTGACTCCTTTCTTTCCAGTCGTTCTCACTCAAGGGCAACGGCTTCGGCGGTCGATGCTGAATGAGAGGCCGCTTCCTGCGGACCGGTGGCGACTGCGCGTCATTGTGACGCCTCCTGCCGGTTGACAAATCGCTACGGCCCCGACGGCTCGACCCCGTGGAGCGGCCCGGGATGAAGGAACCTCGCGTCGAGATTTCCGATGACGTCTCCGACGACTACTGGTTGCTCGCGCGGCAGCCGCTGCATTGCCTGTTGTTCCTGGTTCCACTGCTCGCCGTGTACGAAGCGGGCGTGTTGAAGCTTGGAACCGGCGGAGACGAGCTGCGAAACGGAGCCGACTACTGGATGCGGACCGGACTGCGCCGGGCCGGCCTGGAGGATGTCTGGACGCTCCCTGCGATCGTGCTCGGATTGCTGTTCGTATGGCAGGTTGCCGGCCGCCATCGCTGGAGCGTTTATCCCAGCACGCTGTTGGGGATGCTGGCGGAAAGCCTCCTCTTCGGAGTCTGTCTGATCGTGCTGGGGCAATTGCAGGAACTGGCGTTCCGGCAGCATCTTCCCGACGCGCTGCCGCTCTCCCTTTCAAGTTCGCTCCCGGGGACAGTTCCGCAGGCGATCAGCTATGTCGGCGCCGGAATCTATGAAGAAGTTTTGTTCCGGTTGTGCCTCCTGCCGTTGACGTATGGCTTGTTGCGGGTGTTGCTCATCCCCGGAAAAGCTGCACTGCTCGGCGCAATACTCGTGACGAGCGGCCTGTTTGGGGCAGCCCACTACGTCGGTCCTGCGGCCGAGCCTTGGGCGCTCTACAGCTTCACTTTTCGGACGCTGGCCGGGGTATTCTTCGCGATGCTGTTCGTGCTCCGCGGCTTCGGAATCACCGTTGGGGCTCACGCCGCGTACGATCTGCTTGTCGGTGTTCTGCTCCCCGGTGTAGCGGCGCTGCAATCTTGATGCAAGACTCGCTTTTGGCGTCGAGGGCACACGGCGCGTCAGTGAGGGGAATGGAGAAACGGGACCGGAGACCGCGAAATTCGGAGTGTGGATTGCGCGCTGGTGTCGTCGTGCCGATGGAAGCCCGTTTGCCCGCACGCATCACTCCGTCTCTCCCAACTCTCTGTCTCTCCTTCTCGTTCCGTTGCGTTCGCCAACACCTCCGCACTCTCCAACATCCCCCCTTTTGGTTCTGCACGGTCTGTCCTAGAATTGCAGACGTGACGAACAGCGGTCATTCTGCAACAAGGGATGGGTGATATGAATGTTCTGCCCGGACGGCTGGGAACACTCCTGGCCCGCGACCTGATGACCGAGAAACTGGTCGTGCTTCACGAGACAGACACGATTGAGGACGCCGCGACGTTGTTTCGCGATTTGGCGATTTCAGGGGCGCCGGTCGTCGATTCGTCGGGAGCGCCGGCTGGGCTCTTGTCGGTTTCCGACATTATTCCCGCTGTCGCTGCGCGCATGAGTGCCGCTCCCCAGGGGGCTTGTCCGCAATCGCGAGAGGCCGAGTGGGCCGAAATCTGGGGATTGCTCACCGGCGGCACAACGCGCATTGCCGCCGGAGCGAGCGAACAGGTGGGGACTTGGATGTCCCGCCGACTCATTTCGGTGCGCGAGGACACTCCCCTGGCCGACGTCGCCCGAATCATGTGCGACGGCCACTGGCACCGCGTCACCGTCGTCGATACGCAGGGAAAGCTCCGCGGCATCGTCTCGACGATGGACGTGCTGGCGGCCCTGGTGGCCGTCGCCGATGAAACGGCTGGTTAGCTTTAGGCATCAAGGAAGCGCAGATGAGGAACGCCGCGAATCTGACAATCAATTCTGACTCCGTCGGCGATCCGGCGCTGTTCCGAACGCTGGATTGCCTGGAGCTTTCGCTCGCGAACCAACCGGATGCGCCGACCGGCACGGGCCGCGTCGCGCTCATTGTCAGGCGGGTCGACGGTGGACTTCGGGTGCTACTGGATCGAGTGGCGATGACGCCCGAGTCCGGCCTGCCGGGAGATGCCTGGGGCCGTCAAGCGGAGCCGCTGCCCGACGCACAGCTTGCCGTGATGCAGCTCGATGTTGCCGAACTGATCGCCAACGGGCAACCGCTGGAGCTCTCGGGAGACAATCTTTACCTGGAGCTCGACCTTTCGGTGGAGAATCTCCCTGCCGGCAGCCGGTTGCGTGTCGGCGAGGCGATGATGGAAGTCACACCGCAGCCGCACAACGGGTGCCGCAAGTTCCGCGCAAGGTTTGGTGACGACGCGCTGCGTTTCGTCTCGATGCCGGAGCTGCGGCATCGAAATCTGCGCGGCATTTACCTGCGGGTGATCGAGCCAGGTGAAGTGGCGGTCGGCGATCCAGTGCAGGTGCTCGCACGACCGTCGTCGAGAATCCCGGCCAATCAAGGATCGACCAGCGAGCCGCCGGGTTGATCCCGGCGGTGTTGGGCGTTGTCGCGAAAACTCGGCGGATATTCGGCGGGGACTAACCCCGGCCGCTCGCGGGGCGGGGATGAATCGGGCATCGCTGTTTTGCCCTTCACCCCAGCGTAAACGCCGGCAGCTTGACGATCTCGCCTCCCTTGAGGGCCGATTGGTGGGCGCAGATCCCGACGCAGGTCCAGTTGGCGCTGGTCGGGGCGTTGGGCCACGGGTCGCGTTTCTGGATCAGGGCGCTCACAAATTCGTTCACGAGGTGCGGATGCGAGCCGCCGTGCCCGCCCCCCTGGATGAACGACAGGTGCTGGGAGTCGTGGATCTCGGCCGGTTGCGTGAAGCGGCGGATCGGCTCAGGGAGCAGGTGGGCATAGTCGGGGACCTTCACCCGCGAAGGGATCTCCGGCTCGGGCTTCTTTGCCGTGTGCAGGATGTGCTCTTCGTGCTCGACAAGCGTCCATTCGAAGCTCCGCTTCGTGCCGTAGACGTCGAAGCTTTCCCGATACTGGCGGGCCGTGTCATACAGGAACCGCCAGATATGCGCGGCGATGTCGGAGTCCTTGATCTTGATGTGGCACGACTCGACGGCGAATTTGTTGCCCGATTTCTTCTGGATGTCGTCGCGGACAGACCCCGAGCCGAAGCAGCTCACGTAGTCGGCCCGGCCGTTGACCAGTCCCAGCACCGGGCTGACGACGTGCGTCGCATAGTGCATGGGAATCATCCGCTCCCAGTAGTCGGGCCAGCCATCCATGTCCTGCGGATGCGAGGCGGCCATGTATTGAATCTTCCCGAGATCGCCTTTGGTGTACAGCTCCTTGATGAACAGGAACTCGCGCGAGTAAACGACCGTCTCGGCCATCATGTAGGTGAGGCCGGTCGTCTTGACCAGCTCGACGATCTGCTGGCATTCTTCGATCGTCGTCGCCATCGGAACGGTACATAGCACGTGCTTGCCCGCCTTTAGCGCGGCGATCGACATCGGCGCGTGATCGGGAATCGGCGAATTGATGTGGACGAAATCGACGTTCTTGTCGGCAAGAACGTCGGCGTAGTTCGTGTAACGGGTCTTGATGCCGAACTGGTCTCCCGTCTGCTTCAGCTTGTCGGGGTTGCGCTGGCAGATGGCATACATCTCGGCCTGCGGATGCTGCTGGTAAATCGGGATGAACTCCGCTCCGAATCCCAATCCCACGATGGCGACGTTGACCTTCTCCCGCCCCATTTCGACATCTCCTGGAACATGGTTTAACGACGATTCGGCTGCTTCCGGACGACTATGAATCGGCTCGCGCGAAAATGCAATGCTATCGCCAGCACATGTCAGCAGCTTCTTCTGCGTTCCCAGCAGCAGCAATGCCTTTCAATGCGCTGGATAGCACCGGCTCGCCCCAACGAGTGACTTCGGGCGATCTTCCACTCGACAGAACAGGCTGAATCCTGTACGGAATGCTGTCGATGCGGTTTCCGGATCGCCGGTTGAACGCCTAATGCTCGCGGTGAATGCCGGTCCGCGACGAACGCCATGATCCCTCCCGTCCTGATCAAAGCCATGAACCTCGAATCCCGTCCCGGCGCTGCCCGATCGTTCCCCTCGCCCGAGGAAGAGCACACACACATGCTGACGGCTTTCTCCGTTTCGGCGGGCATGGTCGGCGTGTGCCTCACCACCATCGGGCTGATTCAGGTGGTGGAGCATCTCAAGCAAATGGAGACGCTCTGTGATGAAAGCCTCGTGTTCAATGCGCTGCTGTTTCTCTCCGCCTGCATCATGAGCTACTGGGCGCTCCACCATCGTTTTCGCAGTCATTATCGCCGGCTCCGCCTGGTGGTCGACACGTTGCTGATGGCGGGAATCCTGATGATGTTCGTCGTCTGCGGGATGATCGCTTACTCATTGATGTGACGAAGAGGCGACAGGAATCAGGGAACAGCACTGCAGAACGGCAGAGGTCAGAACGACAGAATGGACTGTGGTCGCACGCTCTGTGTGTCGTTCTGTGGCTCGGACCTCTGGATCTCTGTCGCGCTTCTTCCGCCGTTGTGGCTGAGAGCCGCGGGAGGTAGCATGGACTTGGAAGATTCCGGCAAGCTCATCAATGTGTCACATCTCGAGCCATCACGATGCGTCTGGCGATCCTGCTGTTGCTGGCGGCGGAAGTGATCTCGTTCGCAGGACCGGTTTCAGCGGCCGAGGCGCTGCCGCTGAAGTTGTTGATCCAGTTGCCGGCAGGTCGGCCCCGGTCACAAGCGCCGCAGACGCTGGAGCTGACGCTGACCAATCACGTCGAATCGCTCCTCGAGGGCGAGCTCGAACTGTCGATCTACCTCGGTCGCCGGCTGATCCAGAAGTATCGAAGCCATCCGCTGGTGGTCGGGCCGGACGGACATCGATTCCGAATCGTGATTCCGCCGATCGCGCTGCACAACGATCAGACTCCGGTGACGGCGGTGGCCCGTTTCATCGGCAATCGTCATACATTCAACCTCGAAGAGCACGATCTGGTCGTTCCCCCGCAGTGGAAACGCTGGTTCGTGCTGGCGATTTCGCGCCCGGAAGAAGAATCCACTCATCACGATCGCTTTTCGATCGAGATGGCGCTCTCGCCTGAGCGATTCAACTCGATCCAGGGAGACCTGACCGACATCCTGACTAGCCCCTCGGTCATGAGCCCGGCGTCGTTTCCCTCAACGAGCGCGGCGTACGCGTCGTTCGATGTCGTGCTGCTCGAAGGGGGCGGCTTCACCCAACTGCGCGACAGCCAATTGTCGGCCCTGGCCGAGTGGGTGGAGGCGGGCGGCAGCGTCGTCGTTCGTCCGGCCGGTGTGCTCAAGCCGGGTCACCTGGCAATACTGAATCGACTGGCCTCGGCTGGTTCGGAAGACCCTTCTTATGTCCTCGACGAGCGGGGACGAATCGATCCTGCATCCAAGGCGCTGACGACACCGGTCGCCCGCTATTATTCCGGGCTCGGGCGGAGCGTTGTCCTTCACCAGCCCCGTAATCCCGACGAAGATTTTTCGACGGCCGAATGGGTCGAGATTGCGATGTTCGTCTGGAAGATTCGCGAGAATCAGAAGGCCACGGTTCGTTCGTCGGGCAAATGGGATTTCTTTCTCCCGCGCGGACTGTCGATGGACGAACTGGAGCGCCCGCGGCTTTTCGCTCCGCACGAGCTTCCTCTGGAGTCGCCGCTCCGCGCGCTATTGATTCCCGAGAAAGTGCAGGGGCTTCCGTTCTGGGTTGTCGTCTCAATTCTCGTCGTCTTCCTGCTGCTGATCGCGCCCGGAGATTACTTTCTGCTGGGAGCGTTCCGCGCCCGACGCCTCACATGGATTTCGCTCACAGCGACGTCGCTGGCGTTCACAGTCGGCACGGTTCACATCACCGGTCGGGTGATGGGGAAGGCTGACTTTCGCCGCTCGCTGGTGTTTGCCGATCTCGGCGCCGGAAATCGCCCGGTCAAAACCAGCCGGTACGAATTGCTGTTCACCGCTACCCAAAAAACGATGGAGTCGCACTTTCAGGACGAGCTGTATGTGGGGATCGACGACAACCTCACGCGGCCTGCTATCTTACGAACGCGCGGTGCGTATTCCGGGTTGAACGGCCTGCCCGATGATGAGCTCTCTCCGCAGTTCGGCCTGACCGCCGATCTCCCGGAGTACGTCGGCAAACTGCCGGCCGATTACGTTGTCCTTCAGCAAATGCGACAGTGGTCGCCACTCGTCAGTCGCCAGACTTCGTTCGGCGGTTCGATCGCCGTCCCCGAGTTGAACTGGGACGGTCTGGCGTCTCTGGTCTGGGAAATCCGCGACGGCCGCCGTGAGTTACGGGAAGCGATTCAAGCGGTGGAGCCCCAGGCACGGGTCCTGCTGTTTCACGGTCCGCAAATACTCGACCTGGCGGCGGAGGAAAAGGAGTTCGCGTCCGCGCCGATCAACGTTTCCGAAGAAGATTCGTTTGTGGTCGTCAAGACGGTTGCGGGCACTTTCCGCAAAGTTCCGACCGTCCGCGCCCTTCCGGGGATTAACATCGACGGGCGTCCCGATCCGTTGGCCGACCTCGTCAGGCGCGCCTGCATTGGACCGCAACACGGAATGTTCTCGATCGTTTCGCAGATTGCCCCGACGGGGGGAGATGGGTTCGAAGACCTGGCGCTCGTCGACCCCACCGACGACGAGCAATGGCTGCTCGTCGTCATCGTCCCGCGCGGCGACGATCAGGTGGTCTTCCGCAAGCTTTATCGGAGAGGGGGCTAAATGGCTTCGCTCCGCTGGCGGTCCGCCTGGGAACTTCCTCTGCTCATCAAGGAATTGAACGAGCAGTCTTCAAGGCCGCGCACGTACATCATTCGCTTTCTTTACGCGGCGACACTGTTTTTCGCCGCCTGCACGTTGTTCTACGGCAATTTTCTTTCGGAGGACGACGGCTCGACCGGCAGCCTCGGACGTGGCCGATTCATGTTCGAGCGGCTGGTGACGTTTCAGTTCTGGTGCATTTACCTGGTTCTGCCAGCGATCAGTTGCGGCGCGCTCACGATCGAAAAAGAACGGAACACGCTGGGACTGCTTCTGATCACCGCGCTCAGGCCCTGGCAGATCGTCCTGCAGAAGGCGCTGGGGCGGATCGTCCCCATGCTCACGTTCGTGCTCCTTTCGTTTCCGCTGATGGCCGTGGCATACAGCTTCGGCGGCGTCACGCCCGATTATCTCTGGTCGGGGACGCTGCTGTTGGTTCTCACCTGCGTGCAGGTGGGGGCCCTCTCGATTGCCTGCTCGGCGTATTTTCCGACAACGGTCGAAGCGTTCGTCGCCAACTTCCTGATCTTTCTCGTGTTGTTCTTTGTGTTTCCGCTGGGATGGGGCCCGCGTCTGTTTGAGCTTGCCGAAGAGTTTCCGTTTCGAGAGACGGTCGCCTGCTGCTTCATGCTGGTGATGCTCACCGGCGGATTTCTGGTCGCCGCCTGGACGCAGGTCGAGAACCGGGCCTTCGTTCCCCCGAGGAATGCGCTGCTGGGAGTGTTCAAACGGCTCGACGGCTGGTTCAACAACATGAATCGGGTGACCGGCGGAGTGATCCTCGTGCGCGACGGCGACCCGCTTCCGAAAGATGAGCCGGTCGCCTGGCGCGAAACCGCCAAGAAATCACTGGGGACGTTTCGGTATCTGTTTCGCGTGCTCGTCGCGATCGAATTGCCCCTCTTGTTCATCTGCCAGATTCTGCGGCTGAACGTGCCGGGGGGAGCCAGCCTCGGCCCCATCTCGGCGTTTCTCTTCATTCTCTGGGGACTGGCGACGGCGATGATCGTCGTTCATGCCGCGAGCGTAATTTCGTCGGAGCGGTCGCGGCAGACGCTCGACGTGCTTTTGACGACGCCACTCACGGGCCGCGAGCTGTTCCTGCAGAAGCTGAAAGGGGTCCGGCGCCTGATCGGCGTCTTGCTGGTCCCTTTCCTCACGGTGTTTCTGTTCGAAACCTGGTGGAATCAGGGATCCACGTTCGTATGGATTTACCTGCCATTGGAGCTGATCGTGTTGGCGATCTACCTGCCGCTCATCGCCTGGTTCGCCTTGTGGATCGGGCTGAAAGTTCGTTCGCAGATCAAAGCCGTGCTGACCGGCATCGCGCTGATCGGAGCGTGGCTCATGATCCCGGTTGTGGTCGGGCGAATCTGCACCGATCTGCTGGGACACAGGCCGGACGGCCTCGTGCGGCATTTGCTGCTGCTGACCCCCACGTACCTGATTCCGGCGATCGAGTCGGTGGGGGCGCTCGTCATGCCGGCGGTAGGTTCGCCGCTGTACGCCTCGGCGATGCCACCGTGGTGGACGTTCGCCGTCAATC
>JAGVKR010000104.1 GCA_020050375.1 Planctomycetales bacterium | reverse complement strand
GGCGGGGCGGTGCGGCCGGCGATGAAGGCGGCGACTGGCTTGGTGACGTTCGCCTTGACGTAGGCGGCGGCTTTCTCTTCGGCGTTGCCGCCGATTTCTCCCATCATCAGGATCGCGTCGGTCTTCGGATCGGCCTGAAACATCGCCAGACAATCGATGAAGCTCGTTCCGACGATCGGGTCGCCTCCCAGTCCCACGCACGTCGACTGGCCGAGCCCGAGATTCGAGAGCTGCCAGACCGCTTCGTAGGTGAGCGTGCCGCTACGGCTCATCAGGCCGACGCTCCCCGGCTTGTGAATGTAACCGGGCATGATGCCGATCTTGCATTCGCCGGGAGTGATGACGCCCGGGCAGTTGGGCCCGACGAGTCGGCTTTTGCTGTGCTGCATCCGCTTGTGGACGCGGGCCATGTCGAGGACGGGGGTCCCTTCGGTGATGGCGATGATCACCTCGATTCCCGCCGCTTCGGCTTCGAGAATCGCGTCGCCGGCGAACGGCGGGGGAACGAAAATCATCGTGGCGTTGGCGCCGGTTTTCGCGACTGCTTCTTCGACGGTGTTGAACACCGGGAACCCATCGATCTCGGTCCCTCCCTTGCCGGGGGTCACGCCGCCGACCATTTTCGTCCCATACTCGCGACACTTCTGGCTGTGGAACAAGCCGGCTTTGCCGGTAATTCCCTGACAGATGACGCGCGTCTCACGATTGACCAGAATGCTCATGGTGAAAGAGTTTCAGAGTTCAAGAGTTGCTGAGTTGAAGTGGTTTGACGGCTTAGCCGTCGGATTAAGGATGTTTGTCTGATTCAAATCGAATTACGGTCAATCTGCGTTAGCGGGAAGTCTTTCGCAGGTAGGCGGCCAATGACGCGATTCCGGCGGAGAGTGGTCGGCAACGTGTTCGCCGCTCTTCGGCCACAGGCTTTGCCACATAAGCTAAATCTTCAGCCGCGAAATACATGCTGCGGACCTCGCCGCATGATCCTTTCGCAATATCCAGAAATCGCGCGAAGTCGTCGTTGGTTCCCCGTTCGAAGCCTTCGGCGATGTTGTTCATGATCGAAACAGCCGCCTTCTCGATCTGCCATCGAAACCCCAGGTCGCGACTCCCCGGCTTGCCTTCCGCGAAATCGAGATACACGTCCCGAACCATTTTTCTCGCTTCCTGCCAAACCCAGAGATCCTCAAACGTCCGCGCCTTCGTCGCCCCTGCCAAACCCCGTTCGTATGGTTCCTGGCCCGCCATCATTGGCCCTCAAACAACCCCTGCCACTGTCCAATCACCTCGCCCTAACATCGCGAGCTCCCCTCGCTTCATCTCTTGAACTCTTCAACTCAGAAACTCTTTAACTCCTCTCCTTCACGCCTTGGCGGCTTCGACGATCTTTTTGGCGGCGTCGGTGAGGCCGTTGGCGCCGATGATGTTGCGGCCGCTCTTGGCCAGCATCTCGCGGGCGATCTCGACGTTCGTCCCTTCGAGGCGGACAACGAGCGGGACGTTGAAGCCGACTTTCTCATAGGCGGCCAGCAGGGCTTCGACGATCGTGTCGCACTTCATGATCCCGCCGAAGATGTTGACGAGCACGCCGCGAACATGTTTGTCGGCAAGGAGAATGCGGAAGGCTTCCGTCACCTGATCGACATTGGCCCCGCCTCCCACGTCGAGGAAGTTGGCCGGCTCGCCGCCGTGCAGCTTGATCAGGTCCATCGTGCTCATCGCCAGGCCGGCGCCGTTCACGAGGCAGCCGATGTTTCCTTCCAGCTTGACGAAGCTCAGCCCCGTCTCACCAGCACGGACTTCCATGGCGTTCTCTTCGCTCAGG
The DNA here is from genome assembly GCA_020050375.1 of Planctomycetales bacterium. Lineage (GTDB taxonomy): Bacteria > Planctomycetota > Planctomycetia > Planctomycetales > Planctomycetaceae > SIAF01. Next base: position 2,789 of record JAGVKR010000104.1, on the reverse strand, counting down.
TCGCGCAGGGCCTTGAACGGCTCGTGGCGGAACATCGCGTTGTCGTCGAAGCTGATCTTGGCGTCGAGGGCGATCATCTCCCCCTGCTTCGTGACGACGAGCGGGTTGATCTCCGTCATGCTGCAGTCGGATTCGAGGAAGAACCGGCAGATCTTTTTGAGGAAGCCCTCCGCCGATTTCAGGGCGTTCCCTTCGAGCCCCAGCTTGAACGCCAGGTTGCGCGCCTGATAGCCGAACAGGCCGTAATCGACATCGACCGGCTCGCGCAGGATCTTCTCGGGACTGTGGGCGGCGACTTCTTCGATCTCCATCCCCCCTTCCGACGACATGATCAGCACCGGTCCGCCGTACTCGCGATCGACGACGATCCCCAGGTACAGCTCGCGGGCGATCTCGAGTCCCACCTCGACGAACACCACGTTGACCTGCTTCCCTTCCGCGCCGGTCTGCTTTGTGACCAGCGTATTGCCGAGCATGCGGGCCGCGTTGTCGCGAGCCTCCTGCGCCGATTTCACGAGGACAACCCCGCGCTGCTGGGGCTGCTCCTTGAACGTCCCCTTGCCGCGTCCGCCGGCGTGGATCTGCGATTTGACGACGGCAATCGGGCCGCCGAGCTGCGTGAATGCGGCGGCGGCCTCTTCCGGCGTGCGGGCGACGATCCCTTTGGGAACCGGAACTTTGGCAGCGCCGAGCAGTTGTTTGCCCTGGTATTCGTGAATCTTCATAAGCGGGGAGGCGTTAGGAGAGTAGGTGACTAGGGGGTTAGGTCGTTAGGTGACTGGGAGAATAGGGTTCGGGGGGGCTGGTTTTGGGGGCAAATCGGGGGATCGGATTGCACCGTAAGCACGCCAGCCGACCGGATCACTCCGCCGACAGGTCTTGTCGGGCTGGGTATCATAATGTTCGCGTTTCGCGGATTCTAGGAACTCTCTGGTGAAGTTGCTACGCTGCGAATAGCTGACGAAAGGGACAGGAAACGAGCAGGATTCAGCAGTCGGGATTCGGGATTCGGGGAATCCGACGATCGGATTTTTCTGATGCACTCACGGCTTGAGCCATCGGGCGAGCACTGTGAAGGCCTCCTGGCCGGCGACGACGTGGCCTCCTTCGAAGACTTCGAATGTCGCCCGCTCGCCGACGCCCAATTTCTCGTAATAGCCCTGAACGATCTTGAATTCGTCCTGCGCCATCTTCCAGTAGGCCACCTTGTCTTCTCGTCCCTGCTCGATGTGCAGCGGACGAGGGCAGATCATCGAGCAGACATCGGCATCGGCGAACAGGGTTGCCTGCCCGCTGAAGAAGGCGTAATTCTCGACGACTTCGATGTAGGCGGTGTAGTGCGGCGAGGGCTTCGTCATCTTCTGCGTCGACTCCATGAAGTGCCCGCTGACGACGCAGGCGGCGATTCGCGGGTCGAGCGCGGCGGCATACATCGCCGTGCGGCCTCCCCAACTGATGCCGTAGGCGCCGATCCGGTCGTCGGCGACGTCGTCGCGAGCCGCCAGGTAATCGACCAGCCGCAGCATCTTGTACTGTTCCAGCGACTGCATCCGCTCTCCCACCATCATCGCCTTGCGATCCAGCCAGTTGCGCTTGGGGGCGGCGTTCATCATCACCGGGGCGAAGACGACGTATCCCTTCTCGACTGCCTGCACGCCAAAGCGGTTGTGATAATCGGTCTTTTCGACGATCCCGCAGACGAGCTCGGGTGTGCCACCCATCCCGTGCAGACAAAGCAGCGCCGGACGTTTCCCCGGGTGCTTCTTCGGCACGAGCAGCACGCCGTAGACTTCAACGTCGTCAAAGGCCTTGATCCAGACTCGTTTGGCGATGTACGTGTCGGTTTCGCGGATCAGTTCTTCGCGGGCTTCGACCTTCGCTGTGGTATATGACATGCCGCCGAGGTAATCGGCGAAGCGGTGGCGCCAGGGGGCGATCGATTTTTCGTACGCGGGAATGCTCGAGAAATCCCGCTTCCACGCCGCGGCCCGCTCGCCATAGGAGGCCGCCAGCCGCTTGTCGAAATACGCTTCGAGCTGCGCCCGCTGCTCTTCCTGGTATTTTGCCTCCAGGTCAGCTTGCGACGGCTCGGCTCCCGACACCTCGGACAGCTTCGGCGCCGACCAGGCGAACAGCGTCGCGGTGACAGTCATCAAGACCCAGTGGCGACAGTCGGAACAGGGCATCGGTAGGCTCCAGTCGAATCGAGAAACATTGTCGGCCACGAAGCAGATTTGCACTCAATTCAGCCCACGATTCTGTAGGGATCGCCCTCAGTGGCGTATTACAACAGTCGCTGATTTCGCAACCCTCGCCGGACGATCACGAGGCACCAGCCGATCAGCCCGATGTTGAGCGCGGCGAAAAAGAGAAACACCGCCAGCCCGCCGACCGAGGCCGCGTCGGCGTGAAGATCGTAAAGTCGCGTCACGTCGATGGCAGCCAGGCGGCGGATCTCCCGCAGGACGCTCGTCCCGCCGATCGTCATCAGCACCCCCGCCGAGATGAGGGTTAATCTTCGCCCCGTCAACCGGTCGTCCTTCCGCCCGGTACTCCACGCCGCAACTTGAACGGCCAGACCCGCGACAGCGACGACCAGATACCACCGCGCACTCGGCGCGACGAGCAGCGCACGAACATCGGTATCGAGCGACAGGACGTACCAGATGGCAGCCATCGCCGCGACCACCAGTCCCCCCAGTGCCACGCGCGTGCAGCTCAGATCCGCGTGCCGCAGCTTCCCCTCTTCGTGGCCGTTCGCATACCAGACTTGCCACGCCACGATCGAG
>JAGVKR010000298.1 GCA_020050375.1 Planctomycetales bacterium | reverse complement strand
GACGATCGCCCCCTGACGCGCCTGCCGCAGGAGCTGCGGGTCGGGTTGCTGTCGTTCGTCCAGGCCGGCGAAGTCGCAATGCTGCCGGCCGAAATCCGCCGGGCGTTCGGTCTGGCGGCCGAAGGCCCGCTCCCCCCTTCGGGAGGCATGCCCAGCGCCGATCGTGCCGAGGTGTTCCAGCGGCTGAAAAAGCTCGCCGGCGATGAGCAGCAGCTCAAAGATGTGATCGCTGACTTCACGCGTTTTCTTCAGCCCCTCGAAGAACATGGCTTGCTGCGGCCCGAGCACCTGCCGACCGACCTTGCGTCGGGGGGACTGATCGCCGTTTACGATCCGAACGGCGAATTGCAGCCGGTCAGCCTGGCCGACGTGCAGCTCGCGCCGCTATTAGCTCCCACCGGCAAGCTGCACACCCGCTGGGCGGTCTTTCCCACACTCTTGCCCTACCGGAGCGAGCTGGAAAACTGGCTCAAGGTGCAATCCGTCGAGACTCTGTTTTATGACGACGTCGCCACCCAGGCGGCCCGGCAAAACGCCCGCGCCAACGAAGACGAAGCTCTTGACGCCTACTACGAAGGCAATCTGCTGGTCAAGCCGGGAGAAACGATCGATGAATCCAAACTCGATCTGCTGCACTCCGAATATCAGCAGCTCGAAGCACTGACGACGCCCCGCGAACGGATTGCGCGGGTGGTCATCGTCTTTCTGATGCTCTCCACGCTGGCCATGCTCATCGGCTATCACCTGGTGCGGAACGAGCCCAAGCTGGTTTGGAGCGTGGGCGGGCTGTCGCTGTACCTGGGCCTGATGGTCTTTACAGTGGGGCTGGCCCGATTGCTGTCGTTCGATCCGTGGCGCGCCGAACTGGCGCCGGTGGTGGTTGCGGTGATGGTCTGCGCGATCGTCTACAATCAGGTGCTCGCTACGCTGACGGCCTTCGCGCTGAGCCTCGTCGTCGTCATTTCGACCGGTGGCGATCTCGGGCGGTTTACGATGCTGATGGCGGTTTGCTCGACGGCCGCGATCCTCCTCCCCAGTGTGCCGTCCCGTTCGACGCTGGTTGTCGTCGGAGTCTGGACGGCCCTCGTCTGTTTCCTGGTGTACTGGGGGATGTCGGTCGTCGTCAGCCGTTCCGGCATGGTCGAAAGTCCGATCAGCGTGCCGCTGTGGCGCAACCCCGACGAGTGGTTCCAGGCTCTCCGCTGCGCGGGTTGGTGTCTGGCCGCCGGATTTCTTGTCTCGGGCAGCCTCCCCTTCATCGAAGCGGCCTTCGGGGCGGTGACCGATATCAGCCTCCTCGAGCTCGGCGACGTATCGCACCCGCTGCTGCAGGAGCTCGTTCGCCGCGCCCCCGGAACGTACAACCACTCGATCACGGTGGCGAGCATCGGCGAAACGGCCGCCGACGCGATCGGCGCCAACGGCCTGTTGGTCCGCGTCGGGGCTTACTTCCACGATATCGGCAAGATGCTCAAGCCGCACTATTTCGTCGAAAACATGGTCGGCGGAGAAAACCGCCACGAGCATCTGGCCCCCGCCATGAGCACGCTGATCATCATTGGACACGTGAAGGACGGCGCCGATCTGGCGCGCCAGCACAATCTGCCGCAGCCCGTGATCGATTTCATCGAACAACATCACGGCACGACGCTCGTCGAGTACTTCTATCACGAAGCGACCAAGCAGGCTGAAGAGCAGCCCGACCATCGGACCGATGCCGAAGAATCGCACTTCCGCTATCCCGGCCCAAAGCCGCAGACCCGTGAATCGGCCGTATTGATGATCGCCGATGCCGTCGAGGGGGCCAGTCGCTCGCTCAGCGAGCCGACCCCCAGCCGCATCGAGCGGCTCGTTCACGATATCGCCCTCAAGCGCCTGCTCGACGGTCAGTTCGACGATAGCGGCCTGACGATGACGCAACTCAGCCGTATCGAAGAATCGCTCACAAAGTCGCTCACGGCGATGTACCACGGCCGCGTGAAGTATCCCGAACAACGCACCGCCTGAGCGCGGCCGGTGGCGGAGGGGTCAGGATTCAGCATTCAGGATTCAGGGAACAACACGCTGCGCGTCTTCCCCCCTTAGGAAGGGGGGGTAGGGGGGGTCGCATAGCAGGGATTGAGCATTCAAAGATTAGAGATTGCCCGTTGCAGGCTGCCCCCTGAATCCTGAATCCCGACTCCTGAATCCTCTCCCCCCATGTACTCCATCCACATCGCCAGCGAGCAGAACGTCCTGCGCGTCAATCGGCCGCGGCTCGTGCAATTGGCCGAGGCCACGCTTGCCAGCGAACGCGTTCGCGCGGCCGACATCAGTATTGCCTTGGTCGACGACGTGCGGATTCACGAGATCAACCGCCAGTTTCTCGGGCACGACTATCCGACCGACGTCATCAGCTTCCTCCTCGAATCCGCTAGCCCGGTCCGCCGCTCTGCGAAAAACCTCAAGCCTCAAGCCTCAAGCCCCAAGCCTCTCCCTCGCGGGGCTGGCAAAACACTCGGTGGAGAAATTATCATCAGTGTCGAGACGGCTGTTTCCATGGCGGCCGACTACGGCTGGCGGCCGGTTCACGAATTGAGCCTGTATCTCGTCCACGGCTTGCTGCATCTGTGCGGTTACGACGACCTGTCGCCGAACGAGCAGCGCGTGATGCGAAAACGCGAAGTCGAGGTGCTCGCTCCCTGGAAAATCGTCCCCCATTACGCCGGATGACGTCGGCGGGTAATGCCGTTTGCGAAACAGGATCGCGTATCATCCTATTGAATTGAAACCGCGGATTTCACAGATGCCGCGGATGAAGAGCTTGGATTTCACCGGAGCTTCGTGATCCGCGCCATCCGCAAAATCCGCGGTCAAAATTTGTCTGCAACGAACGCGGTCATCGAGTCATTCACACGCTCTTCGGCAGTGCGTCCCCCGCGAAAATGAAACTTCTGTTCGATCCGATCTGGGCCTGGCCGTGGGTGATCCTCGCCGCCGCGGTCACGCTGGTCGTCGTGATCCCGACGTACCGCCAGCGGATCGCCCATTTACCGCCGGGTTCACGACGGCTGCTTCTCGGCCTGCGCCTTTTGGCCTGGGCCGTGCTTGTCTTTTCGCTCCTGCGACCCTCCATCGAGTTCACGCGGACCGATCCGCACGCCTCGGTATTCGTCATTCTCGGCGATGCGAGCCGCAGCATGACGGTCAAAGACGGCTCGGCCGACATGAGCCGGCGCGAAGCCTTGCTCAAGGCGCTGGACGATGCCAAAGAGCCACTCGAGCATCTCGGCAAAGAG
>JAGVKR010000452.1 GCA_020050375.1 Planctomycetales bacterium | reverse complement strand
GAATGTTGAATGTTCAAGCCGTGCCTCCCGCTTCCACCAGCCACACCCCACGGCGACAAGCGTCCTATTTCGATTCCGATCGAGTCAGCCACCGCACCATCGTTTCCGTCACAAACTCCGGCGCGTCGCGATGGACGAAGTGACCGGCCTTGGGAACAGTCACGAGCGTCAGGTCTTTCTCGATCCATTTCCAGGTGTCGTTCAGGGCCCCGGGCAGGAGATACGGGTCATCGAGGCCGTGGATCATCAGCACCGGGGATTTCACCAGCGGGAATTCCGCGTCGTCGGTGTAGGGCTCCCGGGGATAGTTGGCCTTGTAGTAGTTCAACATTCCCTCGATCGATGAGCGCCGAAACGCCTCGAGGTATTTTCCGCGCGCATCGTCCTCCTTGACCCAGAAGACGAGCAACTCCGGCTTCAGCAACTCGGCTGCCCCGGGCTGCTGAAAATTCCGGGCGTACTGGCTGTTCTTCTGCTGCTGGGGATTGCGGGCCAGTTCGCGGGCGAGCCCTTTCGGGTGCGGCAGGTTGAGAACGATAAGTCGCTCGGTTTTCTCCGGGTGCTTCATGGCGAACGACCAGGCCACCGCACCTCCCCAGTCGTGACCGACGATGGTGGCCCGGTCCTGTTGGAAGTGCTTGAGGACCGCCGCCACGTCCCCGACGAGTTTTTCCATCGAATAGTTTCCCACCCCCTCGGGCTGATCGCTCCGGTTGTACCCCCGCTGATCGATCGCCACGACCCGGAAGCGCTTCGCCAGCGCCGGGATCTGATCGCGCCACGTGTACCAGAAATCCGGGAAGCCGTGGATCAGCACGACCAGCGGCCCCTGTCCGGCCGCGACGTAGTGGATTTTCACGCCGTCCGAGTCGGCGAAGCCGTCTTCCCCAAGCTCGTCGGCTTTCACGGAGAGTGGCATGGTGAGAATGAGCAGAACCGCGAGAATTTGTCGATGCATGAGGGTGTTCCTGATCGAGGCGCGCAACGGCTCTCCAGCGCCGATGGCGGTCTCGCCGGCAGAACTCAACGATACTGTTTGAGCCTGTCGGATGCCATGAATCGCTCCGAACGCGTCACGCACAGTCCGGACAAATACCAGCGGCCGCAACAATTCATTTCATCGTCTTCATTCCCCGAAATGTCAATGCGATCGACGCCAATCAGCTCAACCTGGTAACGCAGCGGTGGATTCCCACCGCCGATTCGTTTATCAAATAGATCGCACCGCCTTGTGCGCATGAATGTGGTGTGGACTTCAGTCCACACGAGAGAATTTCACACGCTCTCACCCTCCCGGACCTCCCCCCATGAAATCCCTCCCCTGCCTGCTCCTCGCCTTTGTCGTCACAGGATCAGTCGCTGCCGACGACACCGCCGCCATCCGGCACGAGCGCGTCGCCGCGCGGCGAAAAGGGACGGCCGTCATCTGCCATCGCGGCTCATCCGAGTTCGCGCACGAGAACACGCTTGAGGCCTACCGCGCCACGTTCGAGCTCGGCGCCGATGGCAACGAGATCGACATCCGCGTCACGCGCGACGGCGTGATCGTTTGCTTTCACGACGACATGCTCGATCACATCCTCGACACCTTCGGCGACGCGGCCGATTACGACTGGGCCGAGTTGCAGACGTTTCCCTTCCGCAAGCCGGGACAATTCGGCGAATTCTGCCGCATCCCGACGCTTGAAGAAGTGCTCCTGCTCCATCGCCGATATGCCGGGCTGATCCACCTCGACATCAAACGGCCGGGGCTCGATGCGGCCATCGGCCAGATGCTCGAACGCCTCGACATGTGGGACCACGTCATCTCGATCCACGGCCAGAACGCCCCGGAGCTCGCCAAAGACGCCCGCTTTCGTTCGCTGCCCTACAAGGGGGGACTCTATCTCGATCGGTCGGAAGTCGATCCGCAGGCGATCGTGGCGATGCTCGACAACCCCGGTGGGGGTGTGCTCGTCGACGATCCGCGCGGCGTCCTCGTGCACCTCAAACGCAAATTGCAGCGCCCTTCGTCAAAACCGGTGACCGAGACTCGCCATGCGGCGCCGAGCTCCTCCCCGCTCGCGAAACAATCCGAGGCGGAGCTATTGGCGCTGCTCAACGACGCCACCGACTGGGATGCGATTCCGCAGACGGAGCCCGATCGAACGGCCAAGGCACAGTCGATCCGCCGCCGCGCCGAAGCGGCCGAAGAGATCCGCCGGCGAAAACTCCTGACACCGGAGATCGAAGCGGCCCTCGTCCGTCGCGTCCGCCAGCGGAGCCTGCATCCTGAGTGGATGCACCACGGCATCGACGGGGCCGCCGCGCTGCGAGCCTTGGGAGAGCTGCACTCCGCTCAATTCATCGATCTGGCGCGGGAGTGTCTGTGGCGCGACGACCCGGCCGTCGCCGCCGTGCTCAACCCGGAGTTCAAAGTCCCCCGAAGCTGGACCGATTTCCGCACGAAGCTGATCGTCTTCGACCTCGTCCCTCTCTTTCCGGGCGAGGCCGCCAAGCAACTCTGCCGCGACTATCTCGCCCTCTCCGACGACGAAGCCCGCCAGCTCGGCACGCTGCAATTCGAAGCCGCCGGCCGGGCGCTTCTCGCCCTCCATCCGAGCACCCCGGTCGCCGCCGAGCTATTCAATCATCGCCGCAGCGACGTCCGCGGCCGAACGCTGCTATCGTGCCTTGAGCGAATCGACGAACCGTGGGCCCACAGTACGCTCGAAAGCGAAGCCCCCTACGCCCTGAAGTTCGTGAAATATGCCGATTGACGAACTGCAGAATCCCGCGTCCAAACGCCGCCATTTCTCCCTTCCCCCCTGGCGCCCTATCGGGCACTCATCGAAGGGGACCTGATCGTCGCGCATCGCATGAGCCGGAAATCGGCCGAATTCGGAATGATGGGCAATTTCCTCCGCGAGAAGCTACCCCGCGACGCAACCCCCTCCTTCGCGGCTGGAGAATGGTTGAACGCTCAACGACCGCAAACGGCTGACGAGCTGAAAGGGAAGGTCGTCTTTCATGCTGTTGGACGGCGGGGATTAACCCCGCCGCTCGCGGGGGCGAGCGGTCGGTTTCTCGTCCACTTTTCCAGATTGGCGCGTCGCCATTTGGTCACCGGCTCGGTGATCGGGTAAAATGGATGGACACAAAAGGAGAAAGCCAGGAGTGGAAAGCCGAAGCTGGAGGGGCGAGCCCGTCCGTGGTCACCCATGAACATCTCTCTCCGCTTCTCTCGTTCTCTCCCTCTCCCATTCTTCTTCCTTTGCACGGTCGACTCGCGACCAAACAGGGGACGCGTCGGAAAGCAAGTCAGCGGTATGAGTTCCGCTCGTGACACAACAGGACGCAACACGATGGCGTTCTGTTGCGTATCCCTGCATTGAAATGCGAACCGTAAGTCGGTAGTTGCGTGGCGAGAATTGCCATGAAAGTCGGTAACTCTTCAGCCGCGTGCAGCAAGTTTTTCAGGCAACGGCGGTAACTGACCAGTTTGGAGGTAAGTGCGGAGAGCTTGCACGACGGTTTGCAAT
>JAGVKR010000269.1 GCA_020050375.1 Planctomycetales bacterium | reverse complement strand
CGTCCTCTGCCTGGCGGCCGGCGGCGGCTGGCAGTCGATTCTGTATGCCAGCGCCGGAGCCAACGTCACGGTCGTTGATCTCAGCCCCGAGATGCTCCGGCAGGACGCGATCGAGGCGGCGCGGCGGAATCTTTCCGTGCGCATCATCGAAGGTTCGATGGACGACCTTACGGCGCTCGCCGACGAGAGTTTCGACATCGTGCACCAGCCGGTCAGCACCTGTTACGTTCCCGACATCGTCGCGGTCTATCGCGAAATCGCGCGGGTCTTGCGCGACGGCGGGTTGTACATCAGCCAGCACAAGCAACCCGCAAGTCTGCAAATCGTCGAACGTGATGAGCACGATCGATACGTTCTTGGCGTCGGCTACTATCATCAGGGGGCACTTCCGCCGGTGGGAGACGATTCGTACCGAGAGCCAGGCGCGGTGGAGTTTCTGCATCGCTGGGAAGATTTGATCGGCGGATTGTGCCGGGTCGGCCTGACACTCGAAGACCTTCGCGAGCCTAACCGGGGAGACGACAATGCGTCCCCCGGCCATTTCGGTCATCGCGGGCTGTACGTCGCTCCCTACGTGCGCCTCAAGGCCCGCCGTTCACCGCGTGGATCAATGCCGCGCAAGGCCGCCATTTGGACGCCGTGACTCGCGAAGCATGACGGTTCATGAGTACCCGGCACTGAGTACTCAGCACCAGATTCCTCAGCGCCGGGCGCTGAGGACGGTGGACTCCAATCCGCACTCCGAGTTCCGAACTCCGCATTCCCAACTCTCGACCCCTCAATTGTAACCTCTGCAATCCACGGGAAATCGGGGTAAAAACCAGAGGACTCCGTCTTGACGAGATTGGCCGGGTGTGCAAAATACCGCAACTTTCCAGTCACCTTCGGTTTCCGCACGTTTTCGCCGCCGGTTTTCACCGGTTGCAAGGCGCGGTGATTCGGGACGAATGTCACCGAGAGCGGGAACGAAATCAACGGCTCAGCAAAGGAGTGCATTCGCCGTGAGAAAATTGATCATGACCGCCACCGGTCTCGTTTGCCTGGCCGGCGTTTCGTACTTCATCGGGACGGCCTCAGGTGAAAACGGCGCTCCCACTCCCCCTCCCGCCCACAAAGTCGGGCTGATCGACATCGGGCACATCTTCAACGAATACGACAAGCTGAAGATCCTGCGCGAAGAATTCACCGCCGACTGGCAGGAATCGGAAGCTCAGGCCAAGGCCCACGTTCAAAAGATCCAGTCGCTGCAGCAGGAAATGAAGCAGTTCGGCGAAGGGACGCCCGAGTTTGCCACTCGCGAGAAGAAGTTCGCGACCCTGACGTCCGAATTCGAAACCTTCAAGAAGGTGACGCAGAAGGATCTCGCCCGCAAAGAAGCCAAGATGTACCACACGGTGTATCTGGAAGTGCAAAACGAGGTCGATGCGCTCTGCAAGCAATATGGCTTCACGCTGGTTCTCCGCTTCAGCCGTGACGAGCTCAACAGCGCCGAACCTCAGAAGCTGGCCCAGGGATTGAGCCGAACGGTGATCTTCCACCGTCCCAAAGACGACCTGACGACACATGTGCTCAAGCGGCTCAACGAATCGTACCAGCAGAACGCCGGACCCGCCGCCGCCGGCGCGGCCAAGAAGCCCGCCGCCGCATCGGGGATCAAGCAGACCAAAGGCCAGAAGCCGGGAACCGGCAAGGTGGACGAATAGGCCCGATTCACACACGCCAGACTGGGGGCCCGTCGCGACGGGGCCGGTGCGGAGGCTGGGATGACACATCGCTTGCAACGCACGATTGCCGGTGCGGCCGACGTTTCGGGAATCGGGTTTCTCACCGGGGCCGATATCTCCCTTCGATTTCGGCCGGCTCCGACCGGGCATGGAATTGCCTTTCTTCGAACCGATCGGCTGTTGGCTCCCCCGGTGCCGGCGCTGGTCGAATATACGATTCCGCGACAGCGGCGGACGGCAATTCAACGTTGCGGCGTGACGATCGAAATGATCGAGCACGTGATGGCGGCGCTGGCCGGGCTCCAAGTCGACAATTGCCTGGTCGAGCTCAATGGTCCTGAGCCACCGGGGTGCGACGGCTCAAGTCGATTGTTCGCCGAACGTCTGCTTGAGATTGGCATCGTCGAGCAGGATCAGCCGCGGCGCTGTCTCGATCTGTCCCGCTGCGTGCGCGTCCGGGGCGACGACGATGAGCAGAGCATCATCGGCGATACGGCTCGGGATGACGCGCTCACGATCAGTTACGCACTCGACTACGGTGCCGACTCGCCTATTGCGGCGCAGCAGTGCCGGGTGCGGATCACCCCCGAGACGTTTCTTTCGGAGCTGGCCTGGTCGCGAACGTTTGTTCTCGAGCAGGAGGCGCACGCCCTGCGGGCCCAAGGATACGGGCGACGGACGACGGCCCGCGATCTCTTGATCTTCGGGCCGCAGGGAGTGATCGACAATCAATTGCGCGCGCCCGACGAATGCGCCCGTCACAAGGCGCTCGACTGTCTCGGCGACCTCGCGCTGATCGGCTGCGACCTCTCCGGCAGCGTCGATGCCTATCGGTCGGGCCATGCGCTCAATGCCGAGCTCGTGCGGCGGATCAAGCTGGCTCATGCAGAAGACATCTGGCCTCAGGCGGCCTATCGGGCGGCCTGAAGGATTCGGGACCGACAGACACAGGGAGTGGGTTACATGGCGGCACGCGTTTCGTCACTGGCAGAGGTCGATCCGCAAGCAGAGCTCGGCCCGGACGTCGAGATCGGGCCCTTCTGCGTTGTGGGCCCGCACGTCCGCCTGGGGGCGGGCTGCCGCCTCGACAGCCACGTCGTCATCACCGGGCACACCGAGGCCGGGAGCAACAATCGCTTCTTTCCGCATTGCGTGATCGGGGCCGAGCCACAGGACTACAGCTACACGGGCTCTCCGACCCGGCTTTCGATCGGCGATGAAAACGTCTTCCGCGAGGGTGTCACCGTCAATCGCGGCGCCGAAAAAGAAGATCACGTCACCCGCATCGGAAATCGCAATCTGTTGATGGCCAACGCGCACGTGGCG
>JAGVKR010000030.1 GCA_020050375.1 Planctomycetales bacterium | reverse complement strand
GGGGCCGGCGGTGGTCGACAGCGCGGCACGCGGCTCGCGCAACATCCCCCGTCGTGCCTCCCCCCCTTAGGAAGGGGGGGCTGGGGGGGTCGCGTCCATACTGGATGTCCCCCTCCCTGACTTCCGGGCCATCGTCCGTCCCCCTACGGCGCGCCCTCGGCCGCAATCCGGGCGCGGGCTTTCCAGATTGATTCGAGGACGTTCTCGACGTCGTGCTCTTCCGAAAAGGGGCTCATGATGTAGCTTTTGAGGGCCACGATTTGTTCGCCGTAGCTCGTTTCGCGGTAGCAATCGGTCAGTGAAATCACCACGCCTCGCCCCTGCAGCGCCTCGTTCTGGATCAGGGCGAAAATGTGGCGGTTGTAGTCGTTGTATTCCCGCAAACGGGCACGAAGAGCCGGATCGGTCTGCTCTCGCTGCGGAAAGCTGAACGTGTCGACGCCGTCCGGATAGACGCGAAACAGCGTCACCGGCCCGAAGTTGCCGCCGTTGAGTACGTGCGTGGCGGCATGCCCTTCGAGTTGCTCGCGAAAATCTTCGGCCATCGATACCAGATGGCCCAATAGCGCCCGCAGGCCGTTCTTCCCGAACATCAATAGATTGGCGAGCGCCGCCATCGGTCCGCCGCCGCTGCGGGTCGTCTCGAGCGTGAATTGACCGGGGTGGTACTCGCCCGACTGGAAGAGATACGGCATCGATTCGGGCGCGCGGGCGACTTTCTGAAGGTCGGCGGCGTCGCGCGCCAGAAACAGGCTCGACACGTACGGGGCAAAACCTGTCTTGTGAAAGTCGATTCCCAGCGAGTCGGCCTGTCCCAGATACTGCATTCGCCGGTGAACCCCCGCCAGCGCCCGCAACGTCCGCTTGCGAAATCCAAGCAGATTGGCGGCGAAGTCGTAGTCGTTGAACACGCTCCAGGCCCAGCCGATGACGGCGTCGGCGTGCACGTGCGGGACGTAGTCGAGCGAGAATTCGTCCACCAGCTTGTCGCGAATCTCGACGACGGCCGCGAGGTCGTCGACCCCGAAGGCGTCGGTCGTCCCCATTGTGGCGATGATCGCCGCGATGCGTTTTCCCTGCTTGAGCAGGTCGCGGCACATCGTTTCGAGCAGGCAGGTGCGAATCTCGTTGTTTTCATCGGCCGGTACTTCGACCAGGCGCTCGAACCCCAGACCGAGCCAGCCGGCCACTGTCCTTCCCGCATAATGGGCCCGTTCGGAGCAGACGACGTAAGCCGGCGTGCCAAGCCCCGTTTGCATCGTCCCCGGGCAGGCCTTTTCGAGACCGATCTTCACACCGTAGAGCGTCGTCCCGGTCCCACCGAACGTAAATACGCCGGCCGATTTCTCGGGATCGAACCCGACGAGGGCCGCGGCGATCGACGAAGCCTCGATCTCGGCGACGGCGATCTTTCTCGATGATTCGTCGCTGACGAGATTCGGATTGTAAATTGAAGGGAGCAGCCCCCCGATGATGCTGGGAATCGTCGGCGAGGGGACCACGTTGACCTGTGACCGCGGATGGCCCCAGATGAACATTCCCGACAGATGCTCGACGAGTTTTCCCGTCACCTGCTCGACCGACTGCGGGTCGTCCGCCATCCGGCAGGCGCGGGCGGCGGCGTAGTCGAGAACTTCCGGCTTGCCGAGCATCGGCATCGCCGATTTCATCGCATCGAGCTGATCGAGGGCCCGCAGAAACGAGAACACGAAGTACGCATCGTGGACTCGATCGGAAACCGGCTGCGGAAACGACTGCCGCAGATCGCGAACAAGATGCTGATAAAGAGGCATGATCCCCAAATGGAAAAACCGTCCGTCAAACGCGGCATCACCCAGCCGAACTCAACCCCCTGACCTCAAGTCTCAAGCCCCAAGCCTCAGGTCTCGAATATACCAAATCCTACTCGCCTGCGTTGAGACCGCGCCGTGATGTACGTACACTATCTGGCGATAGCCGTTCGCATTGGCGTTCCTCCACATTCAGGCGTGAGGCCGATTATGCCATCCGCCGCCGGTTCCACCCCGCTGTATCGCGTCGTCGTGTTTGGCGCACCTGACGATCCGCGTGAGTTGAGCCAAGTGCTCGAATTGACCCTGGGGATGCACGCTACGGATGCGCTCGTCCATGCGCGGACGGCGCCCGGCGTGTCGTCGCTTGCTTTGTCGCGCGAACAGGCCGAACGGGTCGTCGCGGGAATCTCCGCCGTCGGCCTGGGGGCCGAATTGATCGCCGATGCCGACATCCCCGTGCTAACCCGGGCCACCGTCGTTCATCACGCCTCGTGCCGCGAGACCGGGCTCGAAATCATCGAGCTCCACGGTCGCGAGTCGGCTCTCATCGCCTGGGACGATGTCGACCTCCTGAGCGTCGGGCAGATTCCGAAGGAGAGCTCGCGGCATTATCAAACGAACGAGATGATGACCGTCACCTCGGGCCGACGCACCGGTCCCTCGACCTTCGAAACGCCCGTGACGCCCGGCCCTGAAGCATGGATTCTTCGCACGCGCCCGTTTCGGCCGTACCGCATCGACCACAAGCGGATGAATTACGAATATCTCGGTGACCGAAAGACCGACTCGGCGACGACTAACTTCCGCCTGTTCATCGACGACATCATCGCCCATGCCCAGCGCGCTTATCTGACGCCGGCCACCCGCGCCTACATCGAACGCGGCTCGGTCGCCGACTATTCCTTCGACACCGCCGAAGAACTGCAGCGTGCGACGCTGCTGCACCTTCTGATCCGTCGGCGGATCGCCGGCGCACCAGGCACGTCGTGACGCTCCCCCCAGTCACCTATTCCCCCAGGCACCTGACTTCCCAGTCACCTAACTTCCTGGCAACCCTCTATCCACCTGCACCTTGTTTCCCCGGCCGGATCCCCTTGAACAGCTTGCGATCGAGTCGCGCGTTGAAAGGGGTGAAGCTGGCCTGCGGGTTGGGGTCGTCGGCGATGTCGCGACAGAACTCGTGGACCTTGGCGTCGAGGTTGTCGATGTGGTGCAGGGCGATCGCTTCGGGGGTCATCGGCAATTTCGGGCTGCCGAATTCGTAGGTGCCGTGGTGGCTCAGAATCAGGTGCTTGAGCCGCAGCGTCAGCTCGGTGGGAAAGGGCTCGCCCGCCAGCTTCTCGACTTCGACGATTTTCTGCGAGAGCATCTCGACGGCGATCACGAGGTGCCCCAATAGTTGCCCCTCGTCGGTGTAGCTGCAGCCGGTCTCGAAGGCGAGCTCGCGCGTCTTGCCGATGTCGTGGAGAAAGATGCCGGCCAAGAGCAGACTTCGATCGACTCCGGGCAAGAGGTCGGCAATCCGATTGGCGATCTCGAGCATGTTGACCACGTGCTCGAGCAGCCCGCCCCGGTAGGCGTGATGGGCTTTCATTCCGGCTGGCGCGGCGGTGAAGGCGTCCATCAGCGGCCCGTCGATGAGGAAGCACTCGATCAGCATTCGCAGGGGCGGTTCGTCGATCGATTGGACGATTTCCCGGAGACGACCGGTCAACTGCCCCAGATCGCGGTTGGACTGGCGCACGAAGTCGACCGGATCGAGCCGTTCGGCGGGAACGGCCTGAATCTGGCTGACGATCATCTGCAGCGCGCCCTGGTAAAGCTGCACCTTCGCACGAACGTGGACGAAATCCCCCGGATTGACCTGCGCGGCGGCTTCTTCGGTGACGTTCCACATCCGCGCGCTGATCACGCCGGTGCGGTCGCGAAGCTCGACCAGCAAATACAAGGCGGCATTCCGGTTGGCCCGCAGTTGCTTGTCGGAGAGCAGGTAAATCTCTTCGACGTTGTCACCGTCGGCCAGAAGGTTGATGTAACGGCGCGGCGTTGTGGAAACGGTCGACACGGGGGGTTCTTTCTCAACGAGGATTCGGAGCGCAAGGGGCGATTCTAGATCGCAGCGCCGTAACGAACAAGCATGCCAACTCGCAAATGCAGATTGCACGCGAATTGCAGCCCGTTTCGCGGTGAGGTGCAGCCGAGCCCCACTCGACTTGTGCGCCATTCATCGACCGACCGCATCGCTAAACGGGATTGCATGCAACAGGCGCGGGTCTGTACAAATCTGCAAGCTGTCCTCCGTAAACCGCAAATCTCCTTGAGGTGTCTTCGTGCGCTGGTCCAAAACGTTCATTCCGACGATGAAGGAAAACCCCTCCGATGCGGAGATTCCCAGCCACCAGTTGATGCTTCGGGCCGGTTTGATCCGGCAGTTGATGGCGGGGGCCTACACTTATCTGCCGCTCGGCTGGCGCTCGGTCCGCAAGGCCGAGGCGATCGTCCGCGATGAAATGGAGCGGGCCGGCGCGATCGAGCTGTTTATGCCGGCGCTGCAGCCGATCGACCTGTTCGAAAAAACCGGCCGCAAAGCGGCGTTCGGAAAAGTGCTGATCAACTTTCAGGTGCAGCGCGGCGACCGGCTCGTGCATCTCGCGCTCGGCCCGACGCACGAAGAAGTCGTCACCGATCTGATGGGCCGGCATTTGAACTCGTACCGGCAACTGCCGATCTGCGTCTTTCAGATCCAAACCAAGTTCCGCAACGAAGAGCGCCCGCGATTCGGCGTCCTGCGGACCAGCGAATTTCTGATGAAAGATGCTTACAGTTTCGGGACGAGCCTCGAGCAGCTCAACGAAGTCTATGACCGAATGTACCACGCCTACTGCCGGATCTTCACCCGCTGCGGGCTGAAGTACCTGCCGGTCGAAGCCGAGAGCGGCCCGATCGGCGGGGACGCCTCGCACGAATTTATGGTGCCGGCGAACAACGGTGAAGACCGGATCGTGCATTGCCCGAAGTGCAGCTACGCCGCGAATCTCGAACGAGCCGATACGGGACGCAAGCCGGCGTCCATCGCGTTGGCCCCGAACGCCGCCGCGCTCGAAACGGTCAGCACGCCCAACGCCACCAGCATCGAGCAGGTGAGCCGCATGCTCAAATGCGCCCCGGCGCAGATGATCAAAACGCTGATCTATCTGGCCGACGGCCGGGCGATGGCGGTTTTGATTCGCGGCGACCACGAGGCGAATGAAGCCAAGGTCCGCCGGGCGCTCAAAGCCGGAACGCTCCAACTGGCCGACGAGAAAACGATCCGGCAGGTGACCGACGCCCCAGTCGGCTTCGCCGGGCCGGTCGGGATCAAATGCCCGATTCTCGCCGACCACGACGTGCCGGCGATCGTCAATGCCGTCACCGGCGCCAATCAGGCCGACGCGCACTTCACCGGGGTCAACGCTGGTCGAGATTACAAGCTCGAGACGACTTACGATCTGCGGATGGCCCAAGCGGGCGACCCCTGCCCGAAGTGCCAGGGAACGCTCGAGCTCGTCCACGGAATCGAAGTCGGGCACGTCTTCAAGCTCGGCACCAAGTACAGCGTCGCGCTGGGGGCCGAGTATCTCGACGAGAAAGAGCAGCGGCACCCGTTGATCATGGGCTGCTACGGCATCGGCGTGAACCGCATTGTCGCCTCGCTCGCCGAAACCTGCTTCGACGAGGACGGTCTGATCTGGCCGCTGGCGATCGCGCCGTACGAAGTGCTGATCATTCCGCTCAATGTCACCGACCCGGAGACGATGGTCGTTGCCGAGAAGTATTACGCCGAGCTGCAAGCCGCAGGAATCGACGTCTTGATGGACGACCGCGACGCGCGGGCCGGCTTCAAGTTCAAAGACGCCGACCTGATCGGCATCCCGCTGCGCGTTGTGATCGGCGGCAAGGGGCTCAAGGAAGGGCAGGTCGAGCTCCGCTGGCGCTGGGACCAGACGGCGAGCAAAGCGCCCGTCGATTCGGCCATTGCCACGGTGAAGCAGATGCTGGCCGATCGGAAAGCGGAGGAGATAGCGAAGGTTCCGGCGTGATGCGCGAGGAATTGAAAGATTGAGAGTAGGGGAGATGGAGGCTCGGAGATCGAAGGTTGAGCACCGGCAAACCGAGTCGTGGACTTCGTAGCGGTTCTCGAGCGACTGATCTTGAGAATTCCAGACGAACATCGCAGACTAATGGGAGCCGGTTCGATTTCAACGAAGGTCCACGGACAATGCAGTTTGGAGACGCGATCATGAGCTTTCGCGGGCGCGTTCAGAACGGTTCTGTCGTACTTGAAGAACCACTGTCCCTGCCGGATGGAACGATTGTGGATATCCAGGAAGTCCCCAGTGCGGCAGGAGTCATTGAGAAGAATTGGCAAGCTCTGGCCGCCGTGGCAGGCCACGATCTTGTCGATCCGGACGTATACCGGCAGTTGCGTGAGTCGGACCGGCTTCGAAACGTTCTGGCGGGGCCATGATTGTTGTCGACACCAGCGTCGTGATCGACTATTTGCGGGCGTCCGATCGCAAGTTGCTGCATTTGTTTCAGCATCACGATGCAGCGATCTGTGGCGTCACTCGTTCGGAAGTTCTCGCAGGGATGCGCAGTCCGGGACATCGTCAGCGCATCGTCGCGGCACTGGACGTATTTCGCCAAATTGAGACGAATGAAGCGCTTTGGGATCGTCTCGGCGATCATTTGTCCGCGCTGCGAACCAACGGCGTTTCGGTGCCGATGGCCGACGTCATCATCGCGACGATTGCGATCGAGAACGATGCAGAACTGTGGACGCGCGATCGTCACTTTCAGCACGTGCAGGCAGTCCTTCAGCAACTCAGACTGTTTCAGGAACCGCCTTAACACAAGAAGACCGGCGCGTCGCGAAGACGAGCCGCTGCTCGTCGTCCAGCATCACAAGGCGGTTCGACGACAACATTAAAGGTAGGACGCTCACACAATCATTCCGCAATCGACAGCACGACCCGGAAGCGGGCTTTGCCGCTCATCATGCGGTCGTAGGCTTCAGCGACGCGGTCGAGCGGATAGACTTCGTTCATCGAGCGGATTCCCGTAAGGGCGCTGAACGCAAGCGTGTCCTGCGAGTCGATCGACGTCCCCGAATTCCAGCCCTTGACCGACCGGCAGCCCATCAGCAGGAATATCGGTGAGACCTGCATCGATTCGGCTGCGCCCAATACAATCAGCGTGCCACCGATTGCGAGGCCTCCCTGCACCGCGCTCATTGCGTCGCCGCTTATCACCGTCGCCAGGATCACGCTCGCCCCGCCAAGCCGCTGCAACTCGGCTGCGGGATCTTGCGCCTGGCTGTCGATGTAGACGCGCGCCCCCAGCTTGCGAGCGAGCGGTTCTTTATCCTTGCCGCGAGCGATAGCGACCGTATGGAAGCCCATCTTCGCCGCATACTGAACGCCGAGATGCCCAAGCCCTCCCAGGCCGAGAATGGCGACGACATCTCCCGGCCTTGCGCCGCTGTTGCGGAGCGCGTTGAAGGTCGTGATGCCGGCGCACATCAGCGGAGCCGCTTCGACGGC
>JAGVKR010000142.1 GCA_020050375.1 Planctomycetales bacterium | reverse complement strand
GTGGAGCTGGTCCTCTCCGATGTCAATCTGCCGCAGGCACTCTTCAACGACCGCGACACATGTCCGCCGCCCGGAACGCAGCGCTTCGGAGACCCCCTGAATGGTCTGGTCGGACGAAGGGAAAAGTTCCATGCCCATGGATTACCGTCTAAGCACCTCGAGCTTGCCGTCCGCCTGCGGGTAGAGCTGTTGATGCCGCTTCTCAAAATCCTTGACGAAGGCCTGCACCGAAACGCTGTATTCGTCCCGCCCGAACAACGGCATCGCGGCGAGCGACTGTTCGGCCGTTTCGCCTCGGTAGAGGATATCGTACATGGACAGCACTTTGGCGGTGCGGGTGACGCCGTGCTGGCAATGGACCAGCATTGGGTAGTTATTCGGGTCGCTGAGAACGTCGACGAACTTCTGAACGGCCGGGTCTCCGGCGTCGATCGTCGACGGCATGGGAAGTTCAATCAGTTTGGCCCCCGAGCCGGTCACCGCGGCCCGCTGATCGAGGCACCGCTTTTCACCGAGCTCATTGGGGTTGCACAGGTTGAGCACCGTGCGAATCTGAAACTTGTCGATCTGCTCAGCGAAAACATCTCCATCCAGCCAGGCCGAACGATAGACCATACCGGGATCATGCACGGCCCAGTGCTTGTAACGCTTGTGCTGCCGATATCCCATTCCGGCCGCGACGGCGATCAGCAGCAGCAACAAACTCCACATCCATTTTCGGCGCTTGTCGAACATCCTTGTTCGTCTCCTGATTCGGTCAAATGAAACGATCGGGCGGTGTCATCTCTCGAACGGCATTTCATTGCGATGGAGGCTTCAGGGGGCTGACGCCCCCCGCTCGCCGGTTAATTCTTTGGATCGTCGCCCGTGATCCGGCGCCATTCGTACTTCGTTTTGCCGTCGGCATCGAGCAGCAGAAGCTGACGGTCGTCGAGGTTTAGCAGTTTGTACTCGGCCCGCGTCCCGTACAGGTTCATGATCAGATTCGTCTTCGCCTTCGGCTCGCCGCCGGTGGTGATCATGACGATCCGACCGTCGGCGACAGTCCATTCGATCTCGAACTGGAGTTGGTTGGCGAAGAGTTTGCGACCGATTCCCGAAGGCTCGACCCGCATCGTGGCTGTTCCATCGGCCCGCACGGTCAAACGTCGATGTCCTTGATAGTCGTCCTCCCAGTCGCCGATGACCTGACGCCGACCGCGCTCGTCGGGGCTTTCGGGTTGTTCTTGTTCTGTCCCCGAAGGATCTTCGGTTTCGGCCAGGGCTTCGTGCGAGGCCAATTCAATCCCTTCCCCCGACGGCACAGAATTCTGTGCCGCATGGATTTCCTCTGTTTCGACGGCCGGAACGGATTGTCCCACCGATGCCGAACCGGGATCGGCCGTGAACCGCGAACCGGTCCAAAGGCCCAGCGCCGCCAAAGCCCCGAAGAGGGAAATCAACATCCTGGACGACCGCTTTGGGGAGCGGGCGACGGGACGCGGAGAAATCATATCCATGCTGCGAGGCAACCCGGGAATGAGCACTTCGATGGGGACGAACGAGTCCGTTCCTCATTCTTCTGCGAACCGGCAGAATACCGCATGCCGCTGTTCGTCAGAAGACCAGATTTCGGGTAGTCCCGGGGTAGATTCCCTGATATAGTCCCGCCCCCAATCTGCCAGGATCAATTTTGCTGCGCCCGTTCAGGGAGGAACATGGCCATGTCGGCCTCGAGCAGTAAGGCAACCGGACTGTGGTTCTGCGCCACCGTAGCGCTGGGATGTGCTGGTGTGATCGCCGGAGTGGCCTGGTATCGCGGTTCCATCGACCCGCTGGCATGGTTGCGCGGGAATCAATCCGTCAATTCCCCGATGTCACAGCTCGTGCCCGCCCCCGAGAAGATCGAGCCCGATCTGGACCACGAAACGTTCGAGGCCCAGTCTGAGCCGGAAGCGGAGGGCGAACGAGAGGCCGAGCCGGGAATTGCCAGCACGGCTGGCGATCGTCGACACAAGTCGAAGCGGGCTTCGGATCTGTTCGACGGATCGGACGAAGACGAGTTGGGGGGATCGGTCGAGACGGCCAACTTCGAAGAAGAGGCCGAAGCGCCCCCTCCCGCAACGACAACCGCGCCCCGGAACTCGGGACGAACGCGCGACGGCGTCGCTTCTGCCAAGGGACGAGCGAGTGCCGAACGAGCGTCTCAATCGGTAAGCGACGTCGAGCAGGATGAGTCGCGCAGCGCCCCGCTCATGAGTCTCGAAAAAATCGAATCGCTCGAAACCGACGGCGACGTCGTGACCGCGCAGCACGAGCTGTCGCGCTGGTACTGGCAGAAACCGGCCCAGCGCGAAGAGCTTCTCCCTCGGCTCAATCGCATGGCGCGGGCCCTCTATTTTTCGCCGCAGCCTCACTATTACTAGCCGTACGTCGTGCAGCAGGGGGATCAGTTGCGCGTCATCGGCCAGAAACACAAGCTGTCGTGGGAGTACCTGTCGCGGCTCAACCACGTCGATTCGCGCAAGATTCGCGCGGGACAGAAGCTCAAGGTCGTCCCCGGCCCGTTCGCTGCGCGCGTCAGCCTGAGCCGGTACGAGCTTGTCGTTCATTTGAACGGCAGCTACGTGAAGAGCTATCGCGTCGGGGTCGGCAAAGACGGCACAACGCCGCTGGGTGCGTTCACTGTCAAAAACAAGATGATCGACCCGACGTATTACGGCCCGGAGGGGGTCGTCGCGCACGACGATCCCCAGAACCCGCTCGGGGAACGCTGGATCGATATCGGCGACAGCTATGGCATTCACGGAACAATCGAGCCGGCGTCGATCGGCAAGAACGAGTCGCGCGGTTGCATCCGTATGTTGAATTCCGACGTGGAGGAAGTCTATGATTTCCTCGTCAACGGCTCCGAAGTCCGGATTCAGCGTTGATGCACCTGCCGGCGGTTCGCCATCGGTATCCAGACATCTCGAAACGGCGCGCAAACGAGCGCTGTTCTCCCTTCCCCCCGGCGGGGGAAGGGCCGGGGATGGGGGGGACGAACGTC
>JAGVKR010000347.1 GCA_020050375.1 Planctomycetales bacterium | reverse complement strand
TGTCAATTGCCTGTGCCTGATTGCGACTGCATCCGAACTTGAGGAATGGGAAAACGTCATTCAGCGTATCCCCCGGTGAATCGCGAAATATGACCATCGGTCGGCGAATTGCGACTCCTGGTGCTGTGAGCATCCTCCGCCGAGATGCCCTGCGCATCGGCGGCCTGGGGATGCTTGGTCTCACTCATTCTCACTGGCTGCACGCGGTGGAATCAACTCCGCCACTTCCGGCCAAAGCCAAATCGGTCATCTTCCTCTATCAATTCGGCGGCCCCAGCCATCTCGATACTTTCGACATGAAGCCCGGTGCGGCGGACGGGATCCGCAGCCAGTTCGGCATGATCCCCACAAGCGCGCCGGGCATCGAGATCTGCGAGCATCTTCCTGAAACGGCCAAACTGATGGACAAGGTCACGCTCGTGCGGACCGTCTATCACACGATGAAGAACCACAACTCCGCCTCGTATTACGCCCTCACGGGGCACGCTCCGCCGCTCGACGATATTCGCCTGCGCGATTCGCTGGAGCTGTTCCCCGCTTATGGTTCGGTGGTCGACCGGCTGGCCCCCAGCCAAAACGGGATGCCGACGTTTGTCGCCTATCCGTACACGATTCGCGACGGCGCCGTGACCCCCGGACAGCACGCCAGCTTCCTGGGAAAGGGGCACGATCCGCTGCTGATCACCGAAGACCCCAACGGCGCGAATTTCCGGCTCCCCGAGCTGTCGCTGCCGGCCAATCTTTCGGTCGAGCGGATCCAGAGTCGCCGCGAGATCCAGAAGCTGATCAATCGCCAGACCGCTGCCCATGAGAGCGCGGCGGGACTCGACGCCTTCTTCGACAAGACGTTGTCGATGCTCCATTCGCCGCGACTCCGCGAGGCATTTGACATACAGGCCGAACCGCCGGCGGTGCGCGATCGCTACGGTCGGACAACCTACGGTCAGAGTTGCCTGCTCGCCCGGCGGCTGGTCGAGTCGGGGGTGAAGTTCGTCAACGTCTACTTCGCTTCGTCGATCGGTGGGCAGAGCACGACCGACGGCGGCTGGGACACGCACGGCTTCAACAACACGTTCATTTATCCCATCCTCAAAGGGCGACATCTGCCGCTCACCGACCATACGCTGCCGGTGCTGCTGGAGGACCTCGAGCAGCGGGGCCTCCTGGATTCAACCCTCGTCGTGTGGATGGGAGAATTTGGGCGCACTCCCAAGCTCAACGGACAAACCAGCCGCGATCACTGGCCGCAGTGCTATACGGCGCTGCTGGCCGGCGGGGGAGTGAAACGGGGCTACGTCCACGGCCGGTCGGATCGCTCGGGGGCCGTCCCCGATCGTGACGGCGTGCCGATTGAAGATCTGGCCGCCACCATCTTTTCGCTGCTGGGCCTCGACCCGGGGACCGAAGTTCACGACAAGCTGAATCGCCCGCTTCCGATCGCAGCGGGGCGAACGGTGGCCGGCATCGTTGCGTAGCTCCGTAGCCCGGACTGCGTTAGCCGGGCGTAAAACGCGCGTGCTGAATTACGCCCGACAATCTTCATGATCGTCGGCCGCGGAATCAAAGAAAACGTTGCCCTTCGTTGACACCGGATGCTGATGAGTTCGACCCCTTTCGCGCGAATACGCGCCGGTAGATTCACGCCCGGACTAACAGTCCGGGCCACGTTTGAGCGGCGCAGGCTGGGTGGCACGCGCCGAACTGAGTGCGTATGCGCGACGACGTGCTACTTGCGATCTTCAATGGAAGCGAAGCCATCCTTTGGACGGGGCTCGCCGGCTTCGTCGCCTGGCGGTATCGGAATGCGGAATGGCCGATTCGCCGGCTGTCGCGCGGCGCTGGAGCGTTGCTCTTGCTGTTTGGCGTTTCGGATGTGATCGAGATTCAGACCGGCGCCTGGTGGCGTCCGGTGGGGTTGCTGATGCTCAAGGCATTTTGCGTCTGCGGCCTGTTGGTTTGCGGCTGGCGGGCGTACCGATTGAACAAGACGGGATCCCCGCCGGACGCGATGTGATGGACCGTCTGTGAATCCATCAATCCGGGACAGGATGATGATGGAGCGCCCGCCAAGCATCCTTGTCACACCCATCCTGAGTGCGATCGCCGATTCCATTTGGCAATCGCCTCGCCAGCCTGCTATATTGCCAACGGCCGCGGATGTCTCGTCTCTGGTCCTGCTCAAGGAGCCCGTCGATGACTGTTTCCGCGCGTGCCACCGTTGTTGCTGCTTCCCTTTCGGCTGCTCTGCTCTTTTCAGCGGCCGTCAAGCAGCCGATTCGCAAGCCGACGTACGATCCGGCTGTTCCTGTTGTCGAGTTGTTTGACGCCATCGACCGCGAGCTGGTCGAAGTGACCGTCATTGCCCGGAATTCTCACGAGGCGAACTTGTTCGTCACCAACAAGTCGGGAGCACCTGTCAGCGTGCAATTGCCGCAGGTTGTCGGGGCTGTGCACATTCTCAAGCAGCTTGGCCCGCCACCTGGCAACAATGGCCCGGGGAATTCATTCGGCGCCAGCAGCAACGGTCAGGGACAGCCTGTCGGCGGCGGCGTGCAGAACAATGCCAAGTCGGGCCCTGCCAATGTCAACAACTTTCCGGGCGGGCCAATCTTTTCCGTCCCGTCGGAGAAGTCCATTCAGCTCCCGCTCAAGACGGTCTGCCTGGCGTTTGGCCGGCCAGATCCACAACCCAAAATGCAGTATCAACTCGTGCGGCTGGAAGAAATCACGCGCGACGCCAACGTGCGCCGAACGCTCGAACACTATGTTTCCGGCGAGATCGATGAGCCGACGGCCCAGGCGGCGGCCTGGCATCTCGTCGACGAATTGAGCTGGAAAAAGCTCGCCAGGATGCGTTTCGATCGCGTCGCCGGTCTGACCGGCAAACTGTTTTTTACAGCGAAGCAGATTGAGGCGGCCAGACACGTCGTGGAAACAATCCGCGAATCGGACACCGATGACCCGCGGACGCCGGTTCGTGGCGTATCGGCCCGGACAGGAAAATGAACGCGAGCGTTTAACGTCGCATCGGGAAAAGTCCGCGACCGTCAGACGGCGGGGGTGAACCCCGCCGCTCGCTGGCGGAGGCGGGTGACGACTTCGGCTGTGTAGTCGATGGCGAAGTCGATTTCGTCGGACGTCGTGAACCGCCCCAGTCCGAAGCGCAGACTCGCCTTCGAGAGCTGCTCGCCGACTCCCATCGCCCGCAGAACGTGGCTCGGTTCCGGATCGGCCGACGTGCAGGCCGACCCGGAACTGACCGCGATCTCTTTCAGGTTCTGCATCAAGGCTTCGCCGTCGACGCCGTCGAAGCTGACGTGCAGGTTGCCAGGCAGACGTTCGGTCGGGTGGCCATTGAGCGAAAGGTCTGTCAGGCGTCGTTGCAGGCCGTCCCAAAGGCGTTCGCGCAAGGCAGCGATACGCACCCGTTCGACAGCCAGAAGCTCCTGTGCCAGAGCGCAGGCGGCCCCCAATCCCACGACCAGAGGGACGGGAAGCGTTCCACTGCGCAGCCGCTGCTCGTGGCCGCCGCCGTCGATCAGCGGGGTGAGCCGCACAGGGGCTCGATCACGGCGGATGTAGAGCGCGCCGATCCCTTGCGGACCGTAAAGCTTATGCCCCGAAAGGCTCAAGAGATCGACCCGCAATTGTTCGAGGTCGATCGCGATGCGTCCGACCGCCTGGGCCGCGTCACAATGGAGCAACACGTTTCGCCGGCGGCAAATGTCGCCGATCTCGTCGAGGGGATGGATCGTGCCGACTTCATTGTTGGCCAGCATCACCGAAACCAACGCCGTGCCGGGTTGGATGGCATCGGCGACCTGCTGCGGATCGAGCCGTCCGAAGCGATCGACCGGCAGAATGGTGAGCGCATATCCTTCGCGTTCGAGGCGCCGGGCCGGATCGAGAACCGACCGATGCTCGGTGGCGCCGACAATCAGGTGACTTCCCGGAGGCGCGCGCCACAACACTCCCTTCAGCGCCAGATTGTTGGCTTCGGTTGCGCCGCTGGTGAAGATCAGTGATTGGGGGATCGTCCGGAGCAACGTGGCGATTTGCGTCCGGGCCTGCTCGACGGCGTCGGCCGCCCGCCAGCCAAAAGCATGATTCACGCTGGCAGCATTCCCGAACTTCTCACAGAAGTAGGGGAGCATGACCTCGAGTACGCGGGGATCGACCGGCGTCGTCGCATGACAGTCGAGGTAGATCGGCCGCTGCGCAAGCGTTTTGGACGGGGGCGAAACGGCGATGGTCGGCGATGGATTCATTCGCCGACCATTGTATGCCTCCGCCTGCGGTGCGACCAACCGTCAGGGGCTAGAAGCGCCAGTCGGCGGAGAAGTTTACGGTGCTGAGAGTGAACCAGGTACGGTTCATTCGAATCCCCGGATCGTACTCGGTGTAACGGATCATGCTCGCCGGACGCTGCATGTCATTGACGATCAGTAGATTATATCCGACTCGGAAATTCGCTCGATTGATGAACGACAGGCGATTGAGGAGTGGCAAGACCGAAAACAGCGGGAATTCTCCGTAGATCGACTGATCGAAGATCGGCGAAATGTGCGCTCCCGATTGCTTCTTATTGAACGTGATATTGGACGATGGCGGCGAGATGATCAGGCTCTCGGTGGGCATATAATTCCCGAAGGCATTGCGACCGAACAAGCTGGTGCTATCCATATTGGCCGCGACCGCGATTTTGGTCTGTCCCCAAATCTTGAATCTCTCGCCTCCGAGGTCGTAACGCACGCCGATTTGCGGGCCGACAAGATTGCTGGTGGCACTGGCGTTGATTTCCGTATTGAGCTCCGGGAAGCCGGTAAAGGTCTGGCTGGGGCCGGTACTGCTTCCCGAGCCCCGTATCGAGTAGGTCTCGCCGATTCTCAGGTATTTGACGCCGAGCGTCGCTGCCACTTTGAAACTCTGGCGGCGGAAGAAGGGGGCGGCGTAAGCATCGAGATCGGCTCCCCAGACTTCCTGATCGTAAGTCTGAGAGAATGTTTCGTCGAACAGCCCGAAATTGGGGATGCTCTGCCCGAAGATATTGGATCTGTAGGCGATCGATGCCAGCGGTGCGGTCGTGAAGCCGCGGTTGAATTGTGCGGGGGGAGCCTTGACTGCTTCGTTGGGTGCG
This sequence comes from Planctomycetales bacterium, assembly GCA_020050375.1. GTDB lineage: Bacteria > Planctomycetota > Planctomycetia > Planctomycetales > Planctomycetaceae > SIAF01. Next base: position 3,408 of record JAGVKR010000347.1, on the reverse strand, counting down.
ACCCAGAACCCGCTGAGGATCATGCCGGATTCGTCGGGGTTCTCCCAGCCGTAGCGCAGCTTCACACCGTAGTGCTTCAGATTCGAGAACTGGCTCGAATTGTATGTTCTGAAACTACCGCCGGAGGTCGTAGTTGTCCCTGTCGTAGTTCCCGCTCCCCCGGAAGGCGCGAGACTCGAATAGGCCGAGTCACCGATGACGTGACTGCCGGGACGCAGGCCCCAGACGATCAGAAATTCGGTGCTGAAAACGTGCTTGCGCTCGTCGTCATTGGCCTCGTACCGCCAGATCCCGCCGTCGTTATAGACCCCTTCCATGTTGTGTTGCGAATAAGGCGAGACACCCGGCCAGGCATTGGGAGGATAGCCTCCCTGCATGTAGTACGGATCCCCCCCTCCATCCATGGGCATTCCCGCGGAGCCGTCCTCCAGGTATTGAACCGGCTGGAACGCCCATCCGCCCGTCCCATCTGTTCCCTCGTCGTCGGACGGCGCTTCGAAGAGTCCGGCCCCGTCCTCTTCACCAACGGCATAGTTGCTGGGTGAGAAGGCGTTCTCGTAGGCAGGGTCGAACGCATTTGCGGTCTGCCCAACGACGGCGAGCATCCAGCCGCAGAGCAGCACAGGCCAGCGTGAAATCCGCATCACATTGTCCCTTTTCCAAGGCATGGCCGAGGACGTGTCATTTCCACCGCTTCGTGGCCGGGAATATCCGGCGCATGAGGATGGACCTGCCGAATTTATCGGAATGCCGAAAAGGTAAACTGTAGCGATTGTTCGGAACTTGCGACGTTTATCGAGGATGCCGAAACTACCGATTGCACCGACGGCAGATCACCTGGATGCCGTAAGCCTATTCCTCTAAATGCTTTACCAATGAAAGGTGCGGAGCGAAATCGCGTTGGGGACGGCCAGGAACAGCCGATCGAATCTCGCAATCGCGTTTGGCGGACAAGCTGGACGGCGATGTCTGACGCACTAGATCAACTCGTGATTGATAGCAACCGCGTCAGCGGCGGTTCGTTGAGTGCGTCGCCGGTTCAGGGAAAACTCAACTTGGGGGATTCGGGGAAACCTGGGGCTGCACTCGAAGTGTTGGCTTGTCTTCGGCGGCAGCCGGGATGACGGACGGCTTGTGTGCTCTGCGAAGCTGGCTGAGAAACTCGGCGATCTCGTCGTGGACGTCCGTCACCTGTCGAATCACCAGGCTGCCTGTCGGTTGAAATATGCGGATGCCCCCTTTCCCCCCTTTTCGATCCCACGTTTCGGGGGAGATCGTCTCGGCGATCTGATCGATCAGATCGTGCTCCGCTTCGGGATTGGGGACGGCCTGGCCGTTTTCGAATCGTACGATCAAATCGGCGACCGCATAAGTGACCGTCACCGGTTCACCCCGGGCGCGGGTGCGGCTTGTGATTTTGATGACTTCGTCGGCCACGACGTAGTCGAGCTGCAACGAGCCCAGGACCAGATCGAGCAACGTCGAAAGCCGCACGGCACGGGCCGACGCCGTGATCTTCGACTGCGTCGTGACCCCTTCATCCTCCAGGGCGCGCGCGTCGACGAAGACATTCACCTCAGCACGTTTGGCAATCTCTTTGATGACGTCTTTCAAAGGCGTTTCAGAGAATTCCACCGAGATTCGCTTCTGCAGAGAGTTGAGGAGCCGCAATTCTTCGCGACTGATGGCCGATTCTTCATTCTTCTCTGTTTCTGCGGCGGCGAGCATTGCCGTAAATTGAACTTCCAGTCCGCCGAACCTGAGCGACGTCGGTTCACCGCTGCAGGTCGTCAATTGTGCCTGACAACAGTTTTTCGTCTCGCCATCCCGCTTTTCGTTGACGGACAGCGTGATCAGGATCGGCGTCCCTACCGGTGCGTCTCCCTCGGTGTTCTTCCGATCGGCGCGAGCCCGCGCCGCGGAAGGCGATGCGAATGCTTTCGGCTCAGACACCGCCACAAGGTTGATCGAGATGTCGCGACCATCTGCACGGCCGATTTGAACATTGGCGGGCTGGCCGCTCAAACTGCGAATCTGGGGGCGGCTGAGGATTTCCCGTTTGCCATCCTGCTCGTCGCTGATCTGCATCTGGACCAGGATCTGGCGCGCGGCCTCGTTGTTGAAGCGGAGTGCGGGAGCGGCGTTTTCCTGCGGCTGCGGTTCCTCGGCCGCACCTGGCATGGGCGCCAGATCAGCGAGGATCACACCCGTCAACAACACGATCATCCACTGCCGCATGTTCGGCCTCCTTTGCGATGCGTCGCGAGTCCAGAGCCGACTGACTGTCGCGCCGGCCCAAACGAGGCGCATTGAACCAAATTGGGCGCAACCTGAAAAGACGAAATGACTGGATGCGGAGTGTTGGCTTCAGCCAACAGGAACATTTCGTGTGGACTGAAGTCCACACGCCAAATCTTCACCCGCTCTCACTCTTTCTTCCCGACGCAATACAGCGTCTCGTGGCGCTGGCCGTCCGCCAATTTGGCCACGCGCATGTAGATGCGGCCGCCGCAGATCGTCGGGCTGGCGTAAATGTCTTCTCCCAGATTGTTCTCGGCGATCGGCTCGTATGCGGCCGGAGTGGCTTTGAAGAGATAGGTCTTACCTTCCTCGTTGGTGGCAAAGATCCGGTCTCCCACCAGCACGGGCGACGAACTGAACGTGCCACCGAGTCGCGCCTTCCAAAGCTCCTTGCCGGTGTCGGCCTTCCAGCAGGTGGCCGTGCCGGCATCGAGCACTCCGTACAGGTAACCGTCGCGGATCAAGAGCGAAGGAACGTAAACCCGCGAGTTGTTTTCCCAGACGACTTTTCCCGAGCCGTCGGCCCGCATTGCCGCCAGATGATTCTTCGGATATCCACCGCTCGTGTAGACGAGCTGGCCGTCGGTGACGGTCGAGGTGACGCATTCCGTGGTCGCGCCCGGCTTTTCCCACAACTTGCTTCCTGTCAGCGGGTCGTAACTGCTGACCATGTCGCAACCGGTGAACAACAATTGTTCGCGCCCGGCGACAGTGAGAACGATCGGCGACGTGTAGTTCGGCAGCTTGGGGCGCTCGTGCCTCCAGACGACATTGCCGCGCGCCCGGCCGAGGGCCGCGATCGCTCCGCCCCCCTTGTTGTCGGCGGAGACCAGCACGAGTGACTGGTAAACAGTCGGCGACGACCCGTAGCCCTGATGCTCGACGTAGTCGGTGATCTTCGTCTGCCAGAGCTGTTTGCCGTCGCGATCGAGAGCGGTCGTGTAGATGGCGCCGGCGTGCAGAAAGTTGATGAAGACGCGCTCACCGTCGCAGGCGACGGTCGCCGATGCGAGCGAGCTTTTCTTGTTTCCCTTCTTCTCGAACTCGCCGCGGTGAATTTCGGTTTGCCACAACCGCTCTCCCGTGCGGCGGTCGAAACAGAGGACC
>JAGVKR010000359.1 GCA_020050375.1 Planctomycetales bacterium | reverse complement strand
GATGCCTGGGCTGCCATTCGCACAACGATTTCCCCGATGTCAAAGCGAACGTCGGCCCGAACCTGACGAACGCCCATCAGAAGATCTCGTCGCTCAAGTGGCTCTACACCTGGCTTCGCGAGCCGAGCCGCCACAGCGCGCGGACGATCATGCCCAACTTGTACCTCGAGCCCGAAACGGTTCTGGGAAAGACGACCGACCCGGCCGCCGACATCGCCGCCTACCTGCTCTCGAAGCGCGATGACGAAGGGAAGCTGCTTCCGGACGATGCCGGCAAGCCGGTGCTCGACACAGTCGGCCCCGGTCGCTTCGAGCAGCTCCAGTGGAAAAAGCCCGCCCTAGAAGAGCTGGTTCGCCTCTATCTGGGCAAGGTCCTGACAAAAGACAAGGTCGACGACGTTTTCAAGTCGCAGGCGTATCCGGAGAAAGAGGCCGAACGAGTCCGGTCGGCAGGGACGAAGCCCGACGAAATCGAGCTGGTCAGCGGCCCGATCACTGACGACTCGATGCTCCGTTACATCGGACGGCGCACCATCTCACGCTACGGCTGCTACGGCTGCCACGACATTCCGGGATACGAAAAGGCCCGCCCGATCGGCACCGCCCTGCAGGATTGGGGCCGCAAAGACCCGACCAAGCTGGCCCTCGAGCACATCGAAGAGTATCTGCACCATCACGGTGAGCCTGACAACTCCAGCACAGCCAAACGAGCCGAGAAGGCGATGAACGACGGCCTCAACGGCAACCTGACGCCGGAGCAGGAGGCGACCGAAGGTTCGGCCGGCTTCTTCTTCGGCCAGTTGCTCGGTCACGGCCGGGCCGGCTTCCTCTGGCAGAAGCTTCGCGATCCGCGCAGTTACGACTACAAGAAGATCGAAACCAAGGGGTGGGACGAGCGGCTTCGCATGCCGAAGTTCCCCTTCCAGGAGCAGGAAATCGAGGCGGTCGCGACGTTCGTCCTGGGGCTGGTCGCCGAGCCGCCAGCCGAAAAGTATCTCTATCGTCCGCAGGGAGCCGCCAAAGCCCGCATCCAGGGCGAAAAGTTGATCACGAAATTCAATTGTGCCGGCTGCCACATGTTGGAGCTGCCCGAGATCCAATACAAGGCAAAGTCGGCCGAGTATCGGATGGACCTGACCGCCGAACAGCTTGAGGCTCTCTCGGAAGGGAAGGGCGTCGCTGCTTCAGGCAAGCAGCGCTGGGAAACGATTCGCAGCAAGCTGGAATCCGACAGTCCACCCCGGACGTACGTCCGACTGATTGACCCCGACGATCTGTCGACGATCGACCTCGGCCGGCTCGATCAGGTGGCAAAAAACCTGAACGAACCGGGGTCGTCACGCGAGAGCCAATTTGTCGAGCCCAAGGCGCTCATCGCGCTGCACGACCGCTTGTGGAAGGCGTATGCAGCTCCGTTCAAGAACGAAGTGCCCGAATCCAGCACCGAAGATTTCTACCGCAGGTTCAATGCCTTCGTCGACGAGGTCGCCTTCGTCGATCTGCAGCCGGCCGACTTTCCCGAGGCGATCGACCTCCTGATGCGACTCAAGCCGCCGCAGGAGGGACGGAGCGATCGTCCAGTGCCTAAAGACAAACCATTGGCGAAGGATGAATTCGTCCTCAAGTTCCACGGGCTGGTGAACTCGGTTCCGGATCCGGAAGACGACCCGGCCGACCAGGAATTCGGTTACGACAACTGGGAAACGCTGCAGGTGGGGCAGGCGACGGTTTTCCCCGGAAAGCGAATGATCGTTCCCGTTTCGAAGCTGGTTGAAGCAAAGTCCGGCCGGGGAGGCGCTTTTGCCGAATGGCTCACCGATCATTCGATGAAGACCGATCCACAACTGGGGCGCGACAAGGCCCGGGCCTTGGGCCCGCCTCCGCTCTATCTCGAAGGCCTCAAGGTCCAGACGCCGTGGCTCTATTCGTTCCTCAAGAGCCCCGGCAAGCTGCGGCATACGACCGTCCTCCGCATGCCGCAGTTCAGCATGAGCAACAGCGAAGCGCAGGCCCTGGCCGACTACTTTGCGGCAGTCGACGGCGCGGCATTCCCCTACCAGGATGTGCCGCAGCGCGAGCCGGCTTATCTCAGTGCCAAAGAGCACGAGCACGCGAGCTATCTGGAGGACGCCTGGAAGGTGATCACGCTCGCGCCTCCGACCGGTCTTTGCGCCGGCTGTCACTCGGTCGGCGGGCGTGAATTCGTGGCGGGTGACCCGACGAAGGTCACCCGCGGTCCGAACCTCGACGGGGTCAACACGCGACTGCGTCCCGACTGGGTCGAATTGTGGATTTCCAATCCCAAGTGGTTCACTCCCTACACAGCCATGCCGCAAAACTTCGGTCGCGACAAGCAGGTCTTTCCCGATTTGTTTGCGGGGAACGGCCGAAAACAAACGGTCGCGGCCCGCGACGCTTTGATGAATTACCTGCGGATGCTCGAGAAAGTCGGCAAAGCGACCGCCGCCGCGCCCGTCGCGCCGGCCGCAGCCGGAGGCGCCAACAATGACTAACCCGTGTTCCTCACAGCGAACGTCTCAACACGTGTCACAACGATCGCGCGGAGCCGAGCCTGCCATTTTCGGTTTCCACTGTCGACGGTTGCTCCCTCTGCTGGGGCTCGCATCGGTCCTGCTTTGCGCCGGTTGCCCGGAAGTCCAAACTGTCACGGTCTCCATCAAGGGGGTTGAAGGAGCGGGGGGCGCCGCCAGCGGCGACGCCGAATCGACGACCGCGGCGGGATACGGCAACCTCGTGGGAACGGTGACGTATGACGGCACGCCCCCGAGCCTGGCGCCGCTGGTGAATGCCGGCGACACGAGCGCCAAAGATGCGGACGTTTGCGCGAAGATGTCTGTTCCCGACGAAAGTCTCGTGGTCAATCCCACGAACAAGGGACTGGCGAACGTCGTGATCTTCCTCGACAAACGTCCCGCCAACATCAAGCCCGAGCTGGCCAAGCCTCCCGCCGAGCCGGTCAAGTTCGATCAGAAGGGGTGCCGCTTCCTCCCGCACGTTCTGTCGGTGCAGATCGGCCAGCCGCTCTTGGTGGTCAGCGACGATGGCATCCCGCACAACACGCACACCAATCCCAAGCGCAACGACTCGTTCAATAAGGTCATCAGCGCCAATGAACGGACGGGAGTCCCCTGCGACTACAAAAAGCCTGAATCGGCTCCGCTCAGCGTCGTTTGCGACTATCATCCGTGGATGAAGGCTTATCACTTCCCGGTCGATCACCCGTACGTCGCGGTGACCGACGCGGACGGCAAATTCAAAATCGAAGGTCTTCCGGCCGGGAAGCACACCTTCAACATCTGGCACGAGCGGGCCCCCGGCGACGCGCACCTGCTCGAACGCAAACTGCCGATCACCATCGAAGTCGACAAAGACACCACCAAAGACCTCACCTACGGCGGCGCCAAATTCGCCGTCCGTCCCGTCCCCCCCCGCCGGTGGATCGCTCTTGAGCGTCTCTTTTCCGGCGGCGACCTCACCGTATCTCGCACGGAGCGTCAGCCATGAATCCTGCCCCTACCAGCCCCCGGTCCCCGGTTCGCACCGCAGGCCGCACGGTCGTCGTTATCACCGGCTATGCGATCGTCCTGATGGTTGCCATTGCCGTCGCCTTAACGGCCGATTTCGGCGTGCGCACAAGCGTCGCTCGCGACTCGGTCGAAGTGGCGGTCGTCCCCGTTGCCGTGGCTCCGATCGTTGAAGCGGCCTTCGGCGCTGCCGCAGAAACCGCCAAGCTCACCGGCGTCATTCAGTTCGACGGCAATCCGCCGGCGCTCGACCCGGTCGTCAAAAAGGGTGACGCGAACACGCCGAACCCCGAAGTCTGCGCGGTTGCCGACGTGCCCAACGAATCACTCGTTGTCAACAAGGACAATAAGGGGATCGCCAATGTTTTCGTCTACCTGGCCAAGGTTCCGGAAGGAGTGAAAGCTCCCAAGCCCGGCGATGCGCCGATCGTCTTCGACCAGAAGGGGTGCCAGTTTCTGCCCCATTGCCTGATTGCCCCGGTGGGATCGAAAGTTCTCGTGAAGAACGGCGATCCGGTGCCACACAACACCCATACGCATCCCTTTCGGAACGATGGCTTCAATCAATCGATTCAGGCCAACGACCGGGCGGGAGTCGCTTTGAAATACGCGAAAGGCGAGAAGCTTCCGCTGGAGGTCGTCTGCGACGTCCACCGCTTCATGAAGGGCTACCATCTGGTTCTCGATCATCCCTATTCGGCCGTCACCGACGCCGATGGCAAATTCGAAATCCCCAACCTTCCGGCCGGCAGGCACGAGTTCGTCGTCTGGCAGGAGAAAGCGGGTTACCTCAACCGCAAATACGAAGTTACGGTCAAAGCCGGCGAAACCAAAGAGGTCAAGCTGTCGTTCGGAGCGGCGAAATTCGCCGGCTTCGATGGGCCGCGCAGCAAGACAATCGCCGTGAATGCGGCGCCATAGTCATTTTGTAGGGTGGGCTGTGCCCACCTTCGACACGGTGGGCGAAGCCCACCCTACTTGTCCACTCTCAAGAGAGTTCTCGACGTGAGAGTCCAGCTTCCGATTCCGAGCGTGCTGTTCGTGAGCGCGTGGCTGCTGGCCGGGTGCGGTCAACCGCCGCCGGCCACGTTCGTGTTGAACGAAAAAGCCACCAAGCTGCTGATCCCCGAGGCGCAAGAGACGCTGAAGCAGGTGCTCGCCGACAACTTCGGCGATCCCAATCAGCTCGTCGCCTGGCAGAAGTTTCCCATCGACTACGGGGCGGCTCAGCCCGGACCTGACAATAAAGATCGAGATGCTGACGGCTGGCGCCTCAAAGAGGGACGCAACCTGTACATGCAGCACTGCCTGCACTGCCACGGCGTCAGCGGCGACGGAAACGGCCCCACGGCCCGCTTCCTCAACCCGCGGCCGCGCGATTATCGGCAGGGAGTGTTCAAGTTCAAGTCGACGCAGGCCCCCTTCAAGCCCGCTCATGCCGATCTGGTCCGCGTCCTCAAGGAAGGGATCCCCGGCACGTACATGCCCTCGTTTGTCCTCCTGGGAGACGAAAAGCTGGGAATGATTGTCGACTACGTCCGCTGGCTGAGCATCCGCGGCGACATGGAGATCAAGCTCTATAACGAGCTCGCCGCCGCCGGTGCGACTCCGAAGGACGTGGCCTCGACGGTCGAAAACCTCCTGCAGGAAGCCAAAGAGGACGGAGGCAAGCGTCCTGGCAAATCGGAGCTCAACAGGAAGACGATTGATGACGTGATGAAGGGGATCAACGACGGCCTGGCCGAAACGGTCGAGACGGTTGCCAGCGATATCGCCGAATCGTGGGCCAAGGCCGAAGAGCCGGAAAGTGTCATCGCCCCCAAGGTCAAACGAACACCCCCGTCTCCCGCGTCGATCGACCGGGGCCGGAAGCTTTACCTGTCGCAGGTCCAGGGAAAGAAAACGCAATGCGCCGATTGCCACGGCCCGGCCGGACGCGGCGACGGCCCCAACACCGAGCAGTTCTGGCCGATCCCCGGCACGACTCCCGAACGCAAATACGAAACGGTCGGCCTGCACGACGAGTGGGGCTTCCCCCAGCAACCCCGCAACCTGACACGCGGCGTCTACCGCGGCGGACGCCGGCCCGTCGACATTTACCGTCGCATTTTCGCCGGCATTCGCGGAACGCAGATGCCCGGCTTCGGCGGGACGGTGCTCAACGATGAAGAAATCTGGGACGTCGTGAATTACGTGCTGAGCATTCCCTTCGACGGCAAAGCGTCGGCGTATCCGACGGAAGTGGAAACGGAGCCAAAAGCGGAAGTGGCGGACGTCAGGAAACAGGAGGCAGGGGACAGGGGACAGTAGAATTCCCGTCCCCCTTGATCTGTTCCTGTCGCCTGACGGCTGACACCTGATCCTCTGGAGTCTTGTTGTGAATCGATTCTGGTGCTTTTTCTTTTCGGGCGCCGCCGCCATCGCGGTCTTGTTTTCGGCGATCGGCCCGAGCTACGGCTGGTGGTTCCCCGGAGCCTCGTTTTCGCCGCTGGGGGCGCAAATCGACGATTTGTTCTATCTGATCCTCGTGATCACCTCGGTGACGTTCATCGGGGTCCATATTGTGCTGGGATATATCCTCTGGCAGTACGGGTCGGGAAAACCCCGCCGCGCCAGCTTCCTGCACGGGAGCCATGCGCTCGAAGTCGTCTGGAGCATCGTGCCGGCCGGCGTCCTCCTGTTCATTGCCCTGTATCAGATGGATGTCTGGGCGCGGTATCGGGTCAAATCGAATTTCGATCCGGCGGCCGTTGCCCACCCCGTGGCCGAAGTCACGGCCCGCCAGTTCGAGTGGCGGATTCGCTACCCGGCTCCCGGGAAGACGCTCCAAGACAAGCCGCAGCCGGATGATCTGTACACGGTCAACGACCTGCATGTGCCGGTCGGCAAGCCGGTGCTGATCAAGCTCCGCAGCGAAGACGTGCTGCACTCGTTCTTCCTGCCGCACCTGCGGGTGAAGCAGGACGCGGTGCCGGGCCTGAGCATTCCCGTCTGGTTCCAGGCCGACAAGGCGCAGGTTTACGATCTGGTCTGCGCCGAGCTGTGCGGCTGGGGCCATTATAAAATGCGCGGTCAACTGACCGCCCAGCGCGCCGAGGAGTACAAGGCGTACCTCGACGAGCTGTCGCAGACGCAGTTCGACGATGGAGTCGCAGCGAAGAAAAACGACGAATGACGAGACCCAAAGGTCCAATGAAGCTCGAAATCCGAAAACCAAATGTCTAAGGAAATCCGAAATACAAAAAAGAAAAAAGCGAACAGCATTGATTGTTTTCTGACTTTCGAGCTTTGAATTTCATTAGACATTTGTCTTTCGGTTTTCGAGCTTCATTGGACATTCTGATTTCGACATTCGACATTTCGAAGAGAGCTGAAGTTTGCCGGGCGGAACTTTCCCGCCCCTGGAGGTAACGTGAGCACGCTGAATCCCGCCGCCCATTTGACGGATGCCCATGCGGCCGAGCACGGCCATGCGCATCACGAGATCGGGTTCGTCAAAAAATACATCTTCTCGACCGATCACAAGATCATCGGCATCCAGTTTCTGATGACGACGCTTTTGATGCTTCTGGTCGGCGGCTCGCTGGCTCTCGCCGTCCGCTGGCAGTTGGCCTTTCCGTGGCGGGAGATGCCGATCATCGGTCGCATGCTGTTCTCGGCCCAGGGGGGGGCGATTTCGCCCGAGTTCTACACGATGCTGTTCACGATGCACGCCACCGTGATGATCTTTCTGGTGATCATCCCGATTCTGGCCGGCGCGTTCGGAAACTTTCTGATCCCGCTGCAGATCGGGGCCGACGACATGGCGTTCCCCACTTTGAACATGCTGAGCTACTGGTTCATGTGGCCGGCGATCGCATTTTTCGGTTCCAGTTTCTTCGTCGAGGGGGGGGCTTCGGCCGCCGGCTGGACGAACTACCCGACGCTCAGCGCTTTGAAGCAGGCCGCCCCCGGATCCGGAAACGGCCAGACGCTCTGGTTGTTCGGAGTCACGTTCGTCGGCGTCTCGTCGATGATGGGGTCGGTCAATTATATGACCACAATCATCAACATGCGGGCCCCCGGCATGACGCTGTTTCGCATGCCGATGACGATCTGGGGCATGTTCATCACCGCGATCCTGCAGGCCTTCGCGCTCCCCGTGCTGACGGCCGCCGGCTTCATGATGCTCTTCGACCGCATGCTGGGAACGTCGTTCTTCGTCCCCGGCGGGCTGGTCGTCAACAATGCCCCCGAGACGATCGGCGGCGGCCAGACGCTGCTCTGGCAGCACCTGTTCTGGTTCTATTCGCACCCCGCCGTCTACATCATGATCCTGCCGGCGATGGGGATGACTTCCGACATCATTTCGACTTTCAGCCGCAAGCCGCTGTTCGGATACCGCCCGATGGTCTACTCGATGGCGGCCATCGCCGGGCTGGGCTTCATTGTGTGGGGGCACCACATGTTCATCAGCGGGATGAACCCGGCCCTCGGCATGACGTTCATGGTCTCGACGATGATGATCGCGCTTCCCTCGGCGGTCAAAACCTTCAACTGGCTGGGGACGATGTGGGGCGGCAACATCCAGTTCACCACTCCGATGATCAACGCCATCGCCTTCGTGTCGATGTTCGTGATCGGGGGACTCTCGGGGATCTTCATGGCCGCCGTGCCGGTCGACATCTACATCCACGACACCTACTTCATCGTCGCCCACTTCCACTATGTGCTCTTCGGAGCCACGTTGTTCGGCGTGTTCGGAGCGATTCACTTCTGGTTTCCGAAGATGTTCGGAAGGATGATGAGCGAGAATCTCGGCAAGCTCCATTTCGTGCTGACCTTCATCGGCTTCAACGTCACCTTCTTCCCCATGCACCTCCTGGGAGTGGCGGGTTTCCCGCGGCGACTGGCTGATCCCTACCACTATCCCTACATGTCGCACCTGTTGTCTCTCAATCAGGTGATGACGTATGGCGCCATCCTGATGGGAGTCTCGCAACTCTTGATCATCGGGAACTTTTTCTGCAGCATTTTCTGGGGGAAAAAAGTGGGGCGGAACCCGTGGAACTCGAACTCCCTCGAGTGGACGGCGCCGTCCCCTCCTGGCCACGGCAACTTTGACATTCTGCCGATCGTCTATCGCGGTCCATACGAGTATTCGTCGCCGCTTGTCGAAGAGGACTTTCTGCCCCAGACGAAATTCATTCCGACCGAGGATCGTCACGCCGATCCGTACGCCGATCCGCATTGATGTTCTTCCGAAGCCCACGGGCCGCTTCCGGTGGACTTGGTTTTCGACCTATGCACCTATTCACCCAGTCACCTATTCACCCAGTCACCTTTGTTGATCGATGAACGACTCCCTCTCCAATCCGTGGTTGCACCGCCTCGCCGTTCTGACGGCGTGCTTGGCGCTGTTGCCGATCGTGATGGGGGCCCTCGTCACGACGAAAGATGCGGGGATGGCGTTCCGCGACTGGCCCACCTCCGACGGGCACGGGATGTTCGCCTATCCGTGGTTTCAGTCGATGGGCGACCAGTTCCTCGAGCACGGCCATCGCCTGGCGGGAATCGTCATCGGCATCGCCAGCATCGCGCTTTGCGTCGTCTTCGCGATCGCCGAAAGGCGAACGTGGGTCAAAGGGCTTGCTCTCTTCGCGTTGCTTGCCATTGTTTTTCAGGGGCTGCTCGGCGGGCAACGCGTGCTGCTCGACGCCCGCGGCCTGGCATTCATCCACGGCAGCTTTGCGGCGCTCGTATTTTCGCTGCTGTGTGCGATCGCGCTGGTCACCAGCCGCGGCTGGAACACACCGGGCGAAGTTTCGTCTGCCGCATCCCTCTCGCGCCTGCGGGCGCTGGCCATCGCCGCCGCGATTTGCGTCTTCACGCAGTATGTTTTAGGCGGCCTGATCCGCCTCCAGGGGAAGGCCCTGCATGAGCATCTGGGGTTTGCCTTTGTCGCCGCCGGCATGGTGATCTGGCTGGCCATGGCTGCGGCGGCCAGCGGGGTCGGGTGGCTCCGCGCCCCGGCCGCAATGCTGTCGCTCGGAACGCTCTTGCAACTGGCACTGGGAGCGGGCGCCTGGGTGACGAAGTTCGGCTTCGGTGACAGTGTCGCTGTCTACGGCTCGCCCGTGCAGGTGACCGTTCGCACGGCTCACGTTCTCACCGGGATGCTGCTTTTGGCCGCGACGGTCGTTATGGCGCTCCGCATCGCGCGGCTCCAATGGCTGACCCTTGCCCATTCGCAGCAAGGCACACCGGTTGAATCGTATCGCGGCAACGTCCCCGTCGCTGGAGGCCTCCGATGAGAAGCGCCGCGACAGCCGCCTGCGATCCGTCCACCGCTTCAAGCGTCGTTGTCGCGCGGCACGCACTGGCCGCCCGTATGGCCGATTATCTCATTCTCACCAAGCCGCGGATCGCCGTGCTGGCGCTGCTCACCGTCAGCGCCGGGTACGCCCTCGGCTCGGCCGATCAGTGGCGGCTTGTCCCTTTGTTTCATGCGCTCGTCGGGATCGCGCTGGTGGCCGCCGGGTCAAGCGCTCTCAATCAGTATTTCGAACGGGAGACCGACGCGCGGATGCGTCGCACGGCCGACCGGCCGTTGCCCGCGGGACGGTTGTCGCCCTTCGAGGTTCTGCTGCTGGGGCTTTCCTCCGGCATAGCGGGAACCCTCTATCTGGCCCTGCTGGTGAATGGGACGACGGCGGTGCTGTCGGCCGTCACGCTCCTGCTGTATGCCGGCGTCTACACGCCGCTCAAGCGCTATTCGGCGTTCGCGACTGCCGTCGGTGCGATTCCCGGCGCGCTCCCGCCTGTCTTGGGATGGGTGGCCTCCGGCGCGGCGCTCGACAGCGGCGCGTTCAGCCTGTTTGCGCTGT
>JAGVKR010000707.1 GCA_020050375.1 Planctomycetales bacterium | reverse complement strand
GCCGCCACGTCACCCACCACGAACACAGTCACCAGCCCGCTGCCGACCTTCTCCCAGCCGACGAGCTGCACGTTGGCGGCCTTCAGCATCGCATCCGAAGCTTCGATCAGCGCCACGAGACCTTTCGTCTCGACCATTCCCAGGGCTTCCATCGCTTTCGCCATGATTGACATGTCTCCGAAAAAAAAGAGCTCCAATTGAGGACCGCAACCAGACACAACGTCGAGCGCGGCAGACCTGATGATTCGACCCCAATGACGAATGTCTAAATCAGAATGCCGAATGAAATCCGAAAAACGGAAATGACAAAATGACGAAGAAGACGCACCTCACGGCATTTTCTTCATTTCGGGTTTCGTCATTCTTTAGACATTCGAATTTCGACATTCGTCATTCCCAACCACTCACCACTCACCACTCACTCCTAATGTTTGCACGCGCACGGCTCGGCCTTGAGCAGCTCGACCCGCGTCGCCCGCTCGAGACCGACCGCATTCCCTTCGTCCGTATCGAGGTGAACCTCCAGCTTGATTTCCTTGCCGGCGCGGATGACGAGATCTTCCAGGAGCGTCGTACAGCCGGGCGACTCCACATGCAGGTTCATCTTCTGACCATCCTTGACTCCATAAAACTCGAGGTCGGCCGGCCCCATGTGCACGTGCCGCATTGCCCGAATCACCCCCGCGTTCAATTCGACGACGCCGGCGGGCCCCACGAGAACACACCCGGGGGTGTCGCGCAGGTCACCGCTGATTCGTACCGGCAGATCGATCCCCAGCGAGATCGCGTCGGTGAAGGCCAGTTCGACCTGTGTCGCTCCGCGGCAGGGGCCCAGTACGCGAACTTCCGGCAACATCCGACGCCGGGGGCCGACGACTGCCACTGTCTGCTTCGCCGCGAAGTACCCGTCCTGGTACAGGTCCTTCTGGACCTCGAGCTTCGCCCCGGCGCCGAACAGCGTTTCCAGGTGCTCGGGTGACAGATGAACGTGCCGCGCGGAAATGTTCACCACCAGAGGATGGGGCTTCGGCTTCGCGCCCCCTCCCCCGGCGAAATGCTTCACCAGCACGTCTCGAACGACGCGCTCGACAGCCGAGCGATCGTGCGTCAACGGTTCGGCCAGTTGTGCCATGTGTTTAGACCTCTGCGATTGTCAGTGCGACCCCGGCGTTCGTCAGAATCTTTCGCCACTCATCCGAAATCCCCGCGTCAACGACCACCCGATCCACCCGATCGAGCGGACACAAATGGGCGAGAGCCGAATGCCCCAGCTTGCTGCTGTCGGTCACGACGATGACCTCTTCGGCGACGTTCAACATCGCACGCTCGGTTTCGGCCAGAAGCGTGTTGCTGTTGAACAGCCCTTTTTCTGTAATCCCCCCGACACTCATGAACAGCCGCCGGACATGAACCTGTGACAAGGCCGCCATGGCCATCGGCCCCAGGGCAACCCCCGTCTTCGGATAGACATAGCCCCCGATCGTGATCAGCTCGATCTGCGGCAGGTTCGACAATAGCGTCGCGACCGGCAGCGAATTCGTTACGACCTGCAATGACTTCCCTGACAGATGACGGGCCACTTCCAAAGTGGTCGTGCCGCCGTCCAGCAGCACCGTCTCGCCCGACGTCACAAGGCCCGCCGCAACCCGTCCGACCGCCTGCTTCTCCGGGAGCGATTGGACCGATCGCTCGTCCAAAGTCGTCAATGACTCCCCCACATAGGCCGCCCCGCCTCGCGTTCGGCGGATTTGACCGATCTTTTCAAGATATTCCAAATCGCGTCGAACCGTGGATTCGCTGACTCCCACTCGATCCGTCAGTTGCTGGAGCGCAACAAAACCCTCGTTTTCGACCACATTCAGGATTTCCTGCCGGCGCTGATCCAACAGCATCGCCATAGGCCATTCCTTGAAGATTTGTGCGACACGTACTCATTATGCGCATCGAACGATTCACTTTCAATCATATTCATTCAAAATATATCAGACAATCGCTCTAGCGACACGCAGAATGAGCACGCAAATGCACGCGATTCATCCATATCGAATCACTTTCAACCATCAAAAAGTCGCAAGTTGTACCAGCCAATGAGGTAATGGAGAGTCTACGCAGATTCCCCGGTTGGGCGATCCGGGCAGCTCGCGGGAAGTCTAACACCCGCTTTCGAGGATGCGCGTTGCGTTTCTGAAACATCGCACTTCACGAAACGGAACAGGTGGAAAACGCCGAAGAGGCGCGGTGTACGCGAATTACCGCGCATGACATGGCGTGACGACGGCACCGAATACCGGACCACTCCTTGAGCGTGGCGCCACGGCCGACACCGAGACTGTCGCGTAGACACCATTCTCCGAGTGATGCCAGAAACGGCACACACGCGAGTGCGGGCTGATCAGCAGATGCGCGAAGCAACATGTGGAGCATGACGGCCACACGTACCGTTTACAGGGCCACGCTCGTGGTTTTCTCGAGCCGAACGCCGTTCTCGGACTGGCCAACGATCGACGCGGCGATTATCGTCCCTGACAGATTGTTCAGCTCGCTTTGAGAAAGGATCCCAGCGCGAAAATGTCCGCATTCGCCGAGCGGCTTGATGCCGCCGTTAAAGCCAAGGGAAACCCCGTCGTCGTGGGACTCGACCCGCGCTGGGAGCAACTCCCTCCCGAAATCGTCGCCGCCTCGACGAAGCACGGCACGCATGCGGAACAGGTCGCTGCCGCGTTCGAGCAGTTTTGCTTGCGGATCATCGACGTCGTCGCGCCGCTGGTGCCGGCCGTGAAGCCTCAGGCGGCGTTTTTCGAGGAATGGGGCCCGGCCGGTTGTGCCGCGCTGGCACGGGTCATCCACCGGGCGCGCGAGGCGGGATTGATCGTCATCT
>JAGVKR010000044.1 GCA_020050375.1 Planctomycetales bacterium | reverse complement strand
TGATCGCCGCCGACCATTTGAGGAGCGGGTCCATCTCGGCAATACACGCCCCGGTCGCAATCGTTCCCGCCACAACTGCCGCCGGCGTCGCGACCGCGTCGAGCAGATGATCCACGCCGGGAATGAAGAAGCAGCCGATTTCAGCCACGGCCGCCACGGCAAACGCCCCGAGCGCCGGCCAGCTCCCGATCCAATTCCACTCTTCGGCCAGTTCGAGCTGCCCCGCGTGGACGGCAATGCTCATCACGAGCATCGGCACAAACACGCGAAACCCGCACGCCGCCGCCAGGCTGATCCCGATCAAACCTGAAAGGATGACTCCGAATAGGGTTTCCATCGATTGGTCCCGCCGGGGTGAGCGTCGCCGTCGTTCGCATTATACCACCACGGCCCGGTGGACCGAATCGGGCGTGGCGACACATTTTGCTTCGCCGAATGTGGATTTCCTGCGTCTGGGCTCTCCCTGACAGATCCGTTCTTACCCGAAAGACGCGACATTTGTCGGATTCCACGAGGGTTGGGCTCCACCCCAAGTCGACCACTGTGCGGTCAGAGCCCGATCGCCCGGCGGTCGAATCGGGTGCAAATGGGGGCAAGGAGCTGCCGTCGTGCGCTTGACCGTCTGCGCAGGTCCGCCGTAGCATGGCTCGTTACCCTTCGCACCGCCCGCAGAAGGCTCTTTGGAGCATGCTCCGGTCCGAGGGGGTTCTTGTTTCGGTCATTGTCATTTCTCCTGGAAATTCGAGTCTCTCCGTGTCTAAAGATTCCGCTCATCCTGTCAGCGAAGCGCCTCCGGATTCGGCCACCGTTCCCCCTCAGGACGACGAAGAGGTCGATGATTTCGAGCCCCTCACGCCCGAGCTGGTCGAGGATGAGGCGATTCGAGGCGACTTCGTGCTCAAGTGGGCCGTCGTGCTGCTTGCGTTTCTTCTGGGAAGCACGCGAATCGGTGAAGCGCCGACGCTCGTGCACATCAAGACGGGCCAGTACATGGCAGAGCACGGCTGGCTCCCTCCGGCGACCGATGTTTTTTCGTACACGGCCGCCGACCGGCCCTGGACGAATCTCTCATGGGGCTTCGATCTCCTGGCGTCGGCAGTGCATTCGGTCGGTTCGTTTGTCGGGCTGTCGTTGTTCAAAGCGATCATCGCCGCTCTCATCTTCGGGCTCATCGTTCACATCTGCCGCCCGGTGCTGCCGACCTGGTGGGGATCGATCTGTGCCGTGCTGGCGCTGGTGGCCTGTCATCTGCGGCTGACGATCCAGCCGACGCTGATCACCCTTCTGGGAACGGCGCTCGTGCTGTGGATCATCCACGGCTGGCGGCTGAGGACGATCAGCAAAGCGGCTCTGTGGCTCCTCGTTCCGCTGTTTCTCGTGTGGGCCAATCTCGATGTGCGCGCCTTTCTCGGCCTGGGCCTTTTGTTCGCATTTGCCATCGGGGAGACGTACACCTCGAAGCTGAAGATGGCCGCGACTCCATCGCCCGAACGGCACAAGCAACTGTGGCTGGTGCTCGGCGCATCGCTGGCGGTGATGCTGATTCATCCGTTCGGATACAAGTCGCTGTTGGCGCCGTGGTACGTTTACGGCGTCGATTACCCGGTCTATCGCGAATACATTCTGGGGGCGTATCTCGCGCAGAACGTTCCGCCGAGCTGGCCCGGCCTGGTCTACTTTCCCATGACGACGCCGAGCTTCTGGTCGCATCTCGACCTGGCGTCGGTGGCGGCACTGGCCATCCTGGCGGCGCCGGCCGTTTTGTTTTTTCTCAATCGGTCGCGCTTCGATCTCGGGCACGTTCTGATCTACGCCGGTTGCGTGACGCTGGCGATCGTGAGTCTGCACGAATTGCCCTGGGCGGCACTCGTTTGCGCCGTGCTGGCGACGCTCGAAGGGCAAACCTGGTATGCGGCCTCGTGCCGTCAGACGTATTCGATCGACACCAACGAGCTGGTCTTTTCGCGCGGGGGGCGCGGGTTGACGGTGCTGGTTTTCGCGGCGATTGCGCTGTTTGGGGGTACGGGACGGCTCCGCGAGCCGCGGTTTCCGCGAACGGGCTACGGTCTCGATCTGACGCTCGCGACGAATATCGACGAGCTGAAGGCACAACTGTCGGGCGATGCGAGCTTCGATCATCGCCCGTTCAATCAATTGCTGACTCAGGGAGATGTTCTGATCTGGAACGGCGAGCCGGTGTTCGCCGACAACCGCGTCGCCGTATACCACTCCTCGGAGCCCTCGAAGAATCTGCTGCTCGCCCATTTGCAGACGCGCGACGCGCTGCGTCCTGCCCGCGACATTCAGTCCGGCAGCGGCGCCGCGAGCCGTCGCCTCGCCTGGAAGGCGACGTTTGACGAGTACGAGATCACGCACGCGGTGATGCGGCTCAGTCCCGATGCCGTCGCCGGCCTCGACTACGACACGCTGCTCGGTTTCCTGCACGACGAGAGCAACTGGCAAATGACCGATCTGGGGGCGATGGCGGCGGTGTTCTATCGCCGCGATTTGAAGAATCCGGCCCTCGAAGCGTACGTTGACGAGCATGCGGTCGATTTTCAGGAGCTGGCGTTTCGGCAGGATCAGCCCCTGGCTCTCCCCCGAGACCAGCGCGTCCGTCCCCCGTCATTCTATCAACGATATTTCTGGTCAACGAAGCGCGACCTTCCGCCCGAAGTGCAGCAGGCGCTGCACCTCGTGCGTCTGGCCGGGCTGCCGCTTCCGCGACGTTATGAACCCGATCGGACCGCGATGGCGTTTCTGGCTGTGCGCCTCGCGCAGGCCGGGCTGACGACAGACACCGATTCGGCCGCGGGATATCTCGCGCTCGGCCAGGCGTATCAGTTGCTCGCCGAACGCGAAGCGCTCCTCGCGATCAACGGCTCGCGCACTCCGTATTCGGGGACGCGGTATCTCCAAGCGGTGGCGGCTTACAATCAGGCGCTCGTTGCCGATCCGGACAGTCAAACGGCGCACTTCGCGCTCGCCACGTTGTATCAGGGATCCAATCGGCCGGAACTGTCGCTGAGGCACATCGACGAGCTCGAACGGCTTTTGTCGCGGGATCGCGCCGTCAACCGCGAGCAGATCGCGGCCCTCACCGATAGCGCCGCCCGCCTGCGCGGAATGCTGGGCGCGTTTGACGGCGAAATGGCTCAGGCCCCTCCTGGCGACGAAGGCCTGCAACAGCGAGTTTCGTACGCCCTCAGTCGCGGCTGCATTTTGCGGGCCCTGCAGGATCTCGACGCGCAGGCCGAGACGATGTCGGGTGATTTGCAAACCGAGCGATTGCGGATTTTGCTGATGCTCGAAGCGGGGCGCGTCGACGAAGCCTTCGACGCCGCGCAGCGCTTTGCCGAGGCGGCCGCCCGCAGCCGCATGCCCGAATGGGCTCACGTCGTGGCGCTGACGAACCTCACCGAGGCCAATTACAAACTGGCGATCGATCTCTGGGCCGAAGACGCCGAGCAGATCAGTCAAACCGGATTCGGCAACGCCCTGATGAGCCTGATTCCCAAAACGAACTCGCAGTCGTGGCCGATCGGCGCGGTCCGAATCGCGTCCGATTTTCTCTACAAAGTCCCCGAGAGCGTCGCTGCTCGCGACATCGAAACCGCGCTCGTGGAGCTCGAAGCTGGACAACTGACGGCGGCCGAAGAATCGTTCCGCAGGGCCCTCGCCACCGAGCCCGAAACCGTCCATCGCCCGCTCGCAGCGTACTATCTCTACCAGTTGACCGGCAAAGACGACGTCGACCTGCTCCCGCCGTCCGAGCGAATCCCGATCCTGTTCGCTCCCGAACCGGGGACAGAACAAGAACCGGAGAAAGCGACTGAACCCTCTGTGCCGTAGTTAGCCCCCCGTGAATCACGGGGGGCTAAGTAGGTGAGTCCGAATCACTTCGGCGGTTCGGTCTTCGCCGGCGCCGGCAGTTCTTCGACGGCCTTCTCTTTCTCCTTCAGCTTTTCTTTCTCCTTCTCGGCCGCCTCGGTTTTGACGCGTTCGGCTTCCTTCGCAGCCGCTTCGACCTTCGCCCGTTCGGCTTCGATCTCAGCCGGCTCGCGGGCCTGGTACAAAGTCGACACTCCGCCGGCAAAGCGATACTCCGAATGAGAGCCGGACGGCAGCGTGAACATCCGATACGTGTTGCCCGCCGGATGACGGAACAGCATCGGGTAGGCAATCGGGTACTCGTGCGTGGCCCCCGGCTTGAGCGTGTACGGGCCGCCCCAATTGCTGTAGGGGCCTTTCGTTTCGTAGATCAGCGGCTTGTCGCCGCTGTTGGTCAGCTTGACTCCGGCCGGCCCGAAATCGGCGTACAGCTTCGGCGCGATCCACCCGGCATCCATCGCCCGCAGTTTCGTGAAACCGAGATCGAGATCGGGCAGTTCGAACTGCGCCGAAGGACCTCCGTGGATGTACTCTTCCCACCCGGCATCGAACAGTGATTTCAGTTTGTCGACATCGAGCGTCGCGTCGTTCGCCTGATAGCTCTGGGCGAACCGTCCCTTGACGTCGATTTGTGCCTTGTCGTCCCACACGACTGCCGCCGCCCGCGTCAGCGACGTCGGATTCACCAGTTCCGGATGCGCCCCCTGCCGCAGCGAGATGTCGAATTCGGCGCACGGCGTCCAGATCGAGGCAGCCGGTTCGGGTTTAATCGCGACGACAATCTTCAATTGCGGAACGTCAAACGCGAAGCGGTGCTGATTCTCGGTGACGGCCGAGGCCGGCCGAACGATCGTCTTGCCACGTTCGGCGCTGGCTGCCGGTTTGGATTCGGCCGCCGGTTTGGCGCCTCCATCGGCCGGTGGAATGTCGATGATGTTGATCGGTCCGGCCAGCACCAGTTCCGAATAAACCTGCAGGTTGTCGCCGTAGCGTTTCAGATCGGGAATGGCCTCGGCGAGCACCTTGGGATCGGACAGTTGAGCCAGGGAGATCGGAAGAG